>CAYTOU010000200.1:0-4883 GCA_964439295.1 uncultured Oscillospiraceae bacterium | reverse complement strand
ATCCGCGGGCGACAACTTCTACTCGAAACAATTCCCATTCGCGGAGACCCGAAACTGCGTAGATAACATTACGCGGTGAGCAATATCGCCGCAAATACAGTTTAAGCCGCTGGCTCATGGCGAGTCCAGCGGCTTAAAACATCTAAAGCAACTTCCAATAATAATCCGTATCCCCTGCCAGCTCACAGCAATGCTGCATCAGAAAGCCCGAACGGCTTTTCTTTGCAGCTTTCTTTTCCCGAAAAGAAAGCGCGTTCCCCTGCCTTATTCCTGCGCCAGACATCGCGTGGCATCCCGACCGGCGGCACGGGCGCACATGCGGGCGAGGCTTTCTTCGCTGAGTTCGCTTATCATAAGTATGGCAGCGCGCACGGACTCTTCGGGCTCGAGACCCAGCTCGCGGGAGAAGAGAAGCGCTAAGTCGTCGCGCTGACGTTCCAGCCTGCGCGCCGTATCGAGTCCCTCGTCGGTCAGGTGTACATCGCCATACCGTTCCTTGTCGATTAAACCGCGTTCCTGTAGCGTCAGGAGCGTATTGTGTATTGTAGGCTTGCGCACGCCCAATAGGTGCGCCACATCCTTGGACGCCACGCGCTCGTAGTTTTCATTCAGGGCGAGCACGGCAAGTAGACACCTAATCAATGATGCGGTCATGCTGCACATCCTTTTGTCAAAAGTAAAACGGCGGGACGCAAGTTAAAAGCATGCATCCCGCCGTTGTTTTAGGTCTTATTTGGGTTGGGAGCCGCACCCATGGCAGTGGGAACAATCACCCCCGCAGCCGCCTTTGCCGCTGCGCTTATCGCGTATCATCTTCCAGACTATCGCGCCCACTATCAGCACGACAATTCCGCCCACTATCCACGTTGCCATTACGCACCAACCTTTACCTTCTGAGTGAAGTGCTCGTCATCGTACTTGTTCTTGCGAACCAGCAGGTAAATGACACCGGCCAGCAGTACGAAGGCAACCACGGTCCATATCGAGAATATGCCGGAGAACAGTAGACCAATCTGATATACTATCAGGGCGATTACATAGGCGAATACGCACTGATAAGCTATCGCGAACGCGGTCCACTTGCCGTTGTTCATTTCACGCTTGATGGCACCCATAGCAGCGAAGCAAGGAGCGCACAGCAGGTTGAATATCATGAACGCGAAGGCAGCCAGCTGACCATGGCCATTGCTGGAGTCGTCAAATGCCTGGTATATCGGCGACAAAGCCTCGGCCTTTTCGTCATCGGTCATCTCTTCGTCCTCGACTATGCCGGCAGCGGCATCCTCGCCCGCGTCATCGGTTATGCCGAACAGTACGCCGAATACGCTGACGACCTCTTCCTTGGCAACCAGACCCATGACGGTCGCGACGGTCGCCTGCCAGCTGTTGAAGCCCAGGGGCTTGAATACGTTAGCGGCACCGGAGCCGATTACGCCCAGTATGGAGTCGTTCATGTCTTCGACAGCGCCGAATACTACGGGCGCATCGACAACGGATACGGTTTCGGTCTCTTCGGTAGCGGTAGCATCCTCGGTGGTTTCGCCATCGGCAGCTTCCGTGGTCTCGACAGTCTCAGCGGCTGCATCGGCCTGGGTCTGCTCGGGTGCCCAGCCATAGTTGGAGGTGAACCAGATCAGTATGCTGGAGATCAGTATAACTGTACCTGCGCGCTTAATGAAGGACCAGCCACGCTCCCACATGCTGTGCAGCACGTTTTTCCATGACGGAGCATGGTATGCGGGCAACTCCATAACGAAGGGAGCGGGGTCGCCGGCGAACATCTTGGTCTTCTTAAGCATTATACCGGATACAATGATGGCGGCCACGCCGATGAAGTAAGCCGAGGTGGCAATCCATGCATTGTTGTTGAACAGGGCAGCCGCGATCATACCTACGATAGGCGTCTTAGCACCGCAGGGGATGAACGTGGTGGTCATGATGGTCATCTTGCGGTCGCGGTCATTTTCGATGGTACGGGAGGCCATAACACCGGGCACGCCGCAGCCGGAACCGATTAGCATGGGGATGAAGCTCTTACCGGACAGGCCGAACTTACGGAATATACGGTCCATTATGAACGCGATACGCGCCATGTAGCCGACATCTTCCAGTATGGCCAGCATGAAGAACAGAACCAACATCTGAGGAACAAAGCCCAGTACCGCGCCGACGCCGCCGATGATACCTTCGCCGATCAGGCCGACCAGCCAGTCCGCAGTGCCAATGTTCGTGAGCCATTCAGTAACGGGAGCCTGTATCCACTCCGAGACGAATACGTCGTTGGTGAAGTCGGTAACGATTGTACCTATTGTGGTAACGGATACGTAGTAAACCAGCCACATGACAAAAACGAATATCGGCAGAGCCGCAAAGCGGTTGGTCACAACGCGGTCGATCTTATCCGAGGTGGTAAGCGCTCCCTTGGGCTTGCCCTTCTTAACGCAAGTGGAGATCAGCTTATTGATGTAAGCATAGCGCTGATTGGTGATGATGGATTCGGAGTCGTCGTCCATCTCGTTTTCGCAATCCTTGATTATCTTCTCGATTGCGTCCTTTATGCCCTGCGGCAGGTTCAGCTCGGCAACGGCCTTTTCGTCGCGCTCGAACAGCTTAATCGCGTACCAGCGCGCCAGGTTGGGAGCCACGATGGAGCCGGTATGCACCGAACCATCGGCATGGTGATGATGCTGTGCCTCTTCGCCGTCGTTATGATTGATCAGATCCTCGATGTGCGCCAGAGCGTGCTCAACGCTGCCCTGGAATACATGGGGCTCATCCATGCGGGTGCCGTTCTTGGCTTCCTGAGCGGCCAGCTTGGCGGCCTCTACAGAGCCTTCGCTCTTGAGTGCGGAGGTCTCAACAACCTTGCAGCCCAGCGCATCGCCCAGTTTCTTCAGGTCAATCTTATCGCCGTTCTTGCGGACAACGTCTATCATGTTCAGCGCGATAACCATCGGTATGCCCAGCTCAGCCAGCTGAGTGGTCAAGTACAGGTTACGCTCTATGTTGGTCGCGTCCACGATGTTCAGTATCGCATCGGGCTTTTCGTTAACCAGGTAGCCACGCGCTACGACTTCTTCCAGCGTGTACGGAGACAGGCTGTAAATGCCGGGCAGGTCCTGAATGATGATGTCATCGTCGCCCTTAAGACGGCCTTCCTTTTTTTCAACCGTAACGCCGGGCCAGTTGCCGACATACTGATTGGAGCCCGTCAGGTCATTGAACATTGTGGTTTTACCACAGTTCGGGTTGCCTGCCAGGGCTATCTTGATTGCCATGAGCTGTTCCTCCTCCAACTTTGGTTGTCAGCCCGGACTAACTACTGTTAGCCCATGCTAACTCCTGCTCAAACTAAAAGCGGCAAAGCCGCATGGGTTAACTTATTTTACTTCGATCAGTTCCGCGTCGCCCTTGCGAACGGACAGTTCGTATCCGCGTACGGTCAGTTCCATGGGATCGCCCAGGGGAGCAACCTTGCGCACATACACCTCGGTGCCCTTGGTCAGACCCATATCCATTATGCGACGCTTGAGTGCGCCCTCGCCGTGCAGCTTTTCTATGACTGCGTGCTCGCCGACCTTAACGTCCTTCAGTGTCTTCATCGTATCTCTCCTTCCCTTTGCTTGGCTTAGCTTAGATTAATTACACCATTATGCGCATCGCCATTGTTTTGTCGAGCGCTATGCGGCTTTCCTTGATGGAAAGAATGAGGTTGCCGCCGATCTCGTTTACCACGCGCACCTCTTCGCCGACCACAAAGCCCAGCTCAGCCAGGTGCTGACGAACATCATCGCGACCCGTGATCTTCTTGATCGTGTTGACATCGCCGATGCTTGCCATTCCCAGAGGCATCATATGCCGTCCCCCTTCACTCTATTCGATTACGGGTTAGGACTTCCTAACCTCTAGCCGCACGTAGTTTACCACCTCTAACCCACTATGTCAAGCATCTATCCGTATATGCAATCGTTAAGTTTGTCTATACTAACGCAGTGGCGAAAATTTGTCATTTGCGCGGCGCAAAAGTGAAGTGCATTTTGGGGATTGACAAAGCGATTTGGGCATGTTATCATATTTTTCGGTTAAAGCTGTCTAACTTAGTCCGCCTCGAGCGGATTTTATGATGGTCATAGGTTAGAGCTGTCTAACCTTATATGAATACAGGGAGAGCGGGCATGAGCAGTCGATTTGAGGAAGAGCTGATAATGCACTGTGCGCCGACGTTAGCGGGGCACAAGTGTGGGAGTTTATTTTCGTATCATGTGAGTGGCAAGAGTGATTCGAGCGGTATAAGCGGATGTGTACGCGCGTTAATGGCGCGCGGGATACGGATTGCTTTACTCGGCAAATGCAATGCGGGGTGGCTGATATACGTATACCGTCCCAGCATGCTAAATGCGCGCTTATGCATGCCGGAGGTACGCGACTTTATGCTAAGCATGGGGTACGACTTATCGGGCGGCTGGCTTGAGCAATTACGGGTGCATCTCCACTCAGGCGACGGCTTTCCGCACGAGATAGGTATATTCCTTGACTACCCGCTCTGCGACGTACGGGGCTTTATCGAGCACGGCGGTACGGACTACTGCTTATGTGGCGTATGGAAGTGCTACTGCAACGCGGACAGCGCCCGCCGCATATTCGCCCTCTACCGCAAGTGCCGCGACGTCTACATCGCCTGCTACCGGCGCGGTCTTAGCATATCGAGATTGACTGTTGCGGCTTAGGAGAACGGGGGGAACGCGCTTTCTTTTCGGGAAAAGAAAGCTGCAAAGAAAAACTTTATTTGCCTGCGGCCTTTCTGATGATGGGCTGCTGTAATCGGGCAGGAGAACGCGCTTTCTTTTCGGGAAAAGAAAGCTGCAAAGAAAAGCCGTTCGCCT
>CAYTOU010000199.1:0-4931 GCA_964439295.1 uncultured Oscillospiraceae bacterium | reverse complement strand
AGCTGTTGGCTGTTAGCTTTAGTTAGAATGAGAGCAGCGTTAGAGGGATTAGGGATTAGGGAATAGGGAATAGGGATTAGATTGAGTTAGAATGAAGGGTTACGGTGACCTCTCAGCCGCTGCGGCGGCAGTTCCCCTTTCATGGGAGCCATGGGGTAAGACCGGAGTTACGCAATGGCTTTACCCTTGCTTCGCTGTGGTAGAATCATGTCGTAAGAACGGGAGTTACACCGTAACTAAGCCCCTGGCTCGCCTGAAAGGAGAGCTGCCGCGTGAGCGGCTGAGAGGTCACTGCTTCTAGCCGTTAGCCGTTAGCTTGAGTTAGAATGAAGGGTCACCGCCTCCCGCACTCAAACTCAAAACTGCCCACTGCCCACTGTCCACTGCCCACTAACCCAACACTCCTAATTCCGCACTCCGAACTCCGAATTCCGAATTCCAAACTCAACCCACGGGGGTGATAATATGCAGGAATACTGGCGCGATATATTGCGCGGAATACGTCCCGAGCTCAAGGACTCGCTCACACTGGAGAAGGCGCTCGTCAATCGCGAGGGCACGCGGCTCATGGTGTGCTTTTGCGCGCCCGAGCTGGTGGTGGGCGACGACTTTAACGACATTAAGCGCAAGGTGCGCGCGGCATTCCCCGGGCGCGAGGTGGCGGTGCGCGTGAGCTGCCCGTCATTGCGCGATAAGGTCGAAAGCGATGTGTCGCCCTATTGGGACTTTATAAAGGAATGCGTGCTTAAACAGCTGCCCGCGTGCAAGCCGTTTTTTAAGCACTGCACTATAACCCAAACCGGAAACAATGTCAAAGTGGACTGCCCCGACGAGGCGGTCATTGCCTTTATGCTCAATTGTAAGGCGTCAGAACTGATGACCAAGATATGCCGCGAGCTGTTTCAGGCCAGCCTTACGTTTGAATTCACATGTTCGGGCGGCATGGACGAGCGCCTGCGCTATATAAGCGAAATGCGCAAAAAGGACGAGCAACTGCTCATGGAGCGGTTGGCACTGGAGCAAAAGGCAAACGCCAAGGCGCAGGCCGAAAAGAAGCCCGAGCTGCCTCAGATACTCTATGGCAAGAGCATAAACACCGAGCCCATGCAGATCGACACGATTGCCGAGGACGCGGGTCAGGTGACCGTGGCGGGCGAAATAGTGACCAGCGAGCTAAAGGACGTAAAGGACGGCGCGCTGACCATAGTCACATTCACGGTGACCGACTATACCGGCACGGTGTACGTGAAGGCCTTCTTGCGCGCCAAGCAGCAGCGCGGCGGCGAGGACGGACCGGCACAGAGCGCGCCGCCCGATCCGCTCAAGGAGTACATAAAGCCCGGCAAGTGCATAAAGGTGCGCGGTCAGTACCGCTATGACGACTTCCTAAAGGAAATGGTGGTCATGCTCAGCGATGCCGAGCAGCAAAAGAAGGTCGTGCGCGAGGATCACGCGCCGCGCAAGCGCGTGGAGCTGCACATGCATACTCAGATGAGCACCATGGACGGCGTGTCCAGCGCGACCGACCTCATCAAGCGCGCGATAAGCTGGGGCTTCCCGGCGATTGCCGTGACCGATCACGGCGTGTGCCAGGCCTTCCCCGAGGCGTTCAAGGCGGCGGGCAAGGACATAAAGTTCATACCCGGCTGCGAAGGCTATCTGATAGAGGACGCCGCGGTAATAGTCGACGACGCCGACGAGCGCGAATTGTACGATGCGCCCTTTGTTGTGCTTGACGTAGAAACCACGGGTCTAAACAACAACACCGACATGATTACCGAGATAGGCGCGGTGCGCATTGAGCACGGCGAAGAGGTCGCCGAGTTCTCCGAGCTCATTAACCCCGGGCGCATGATACCGCAAAAGGTGGTCGAATTGACCGGCATAACCGATGCCATGGTGCGCGATTGCCCGACAATCGAGGAAGTCGCGCCGCGCTTTTACGAATTCTGCCGCGGCGCGGTCATAGTTGCGCATAACGCCGCGTTCGATACCGGCTTTATTCGCCGCGCCTTTAAGGACTTAGGCGGGCTTAAAGCGCCGGTACTTGACACGCTCGCGCTGTCGCGCAATCAGTACGCCGGTCAGATAAAGAGCTTTAAACTGGGCGCAATATGCAAATTCTTAGGCATAAGTCTTAAAAACGCGCACCGCGCCGTGCATGACGCGCGCGCAACCGGCAAGGTGCTCACGCATACCTTGGGCGTAATACGCGCGCAGCACCCCGAGGTAAAGCGCCTTATAGACCTAAACAACCTCTACTATGCCGATAAGGACGCGCGCTCGTGGCACATTATACTATTGGCGCGCTCTCAGGACGGCTTAACCAACTTAAACCGCATTGTGTCCGAGGCGCATTTGCACCACTTCAACAAGCGCCCGCGCATACCGCGCAGCGTGCTGCAAAAGTACCGCGAGGGCATTATAGTGGGCAGCGCGTGCGAGGCGGGCGAGCTGTTCCGCGCGATGGTCGCCGGCAAGAGCGAAGAGGAGCTGCTTAAGATCGCCTCGTTCTACGACTATCTTGAGATTCAGCCCATAGGCAATAACGCCTTCATGATACGCGAGGGCACGGCGAAGGACGAAGAGGATCTGCGCAATTACAATAGGCGCATACTTGCCCTGGGCGATAAGCTGGGCAAGCCCACATGCGCCACATGCGACGTGCACTTCCTTGACCAAAAGGACTCCAAGTTCCGCGCCATACTTATGGCGGGTCAGGGATTTGAGGACGCCGATCAGCAGGCGCCGCTCTACCTGCGCACGACAGAAGAGATGCTGGAGGAATTCAGCTACTTAGGCGACCGCGCCGAAGAGGTAGTAATAGACAACCCCAACAAGATCGCCGACATGGTGCAGGGCGTAAAGCTATTCATACCCCATCCGAAAAACGAGGTCACATTCCAACCTTTCTGGCCCGATGCCGCCGACAACGTGCGCAATATGGCCGAAAGCCGCGCCCGCGAGGTGTACGGCGACCCGCTGCCCGATATTGTGCGCGCGCGATTGGATAAGGAGCTCAAGTCCATACTGGGCTACGGATTCGGTACGCTGTACAACATCGCGCAGAAGCTGGTTAAAAAGTCCACCGACGATGGCTACATAGTCGGTTCGCGTGGTTCGGTTGGTTCATCGCTCGTCGCGCACTTCATAGGCATTACCGAGGTTAACGCGCTGCCGCCGCATTACGTGTGCCCCGAGTGTAAGTATTCCGACTGGAACCCGCCCGCGGGCTATACCGTGGGTCCCGACCTGCCGCCTAAAAAGTGCCCCAAGTGCGGCGCCGATATGCGCAAGGACGGCTTTGATATACCCTTTGAAACATTCCTGGGCTTTTACGGCGATAAGGTTCCCGATATCGACCTTAACTTTTCGGGCGTATATCAGCCGCGCGCACATGCCTATATCGAGGAGCTTTTCGGCAAGGGCAATGTTTTCCGCGCGGGCACGATTGGCACGCTCGCCGAGAAGACCGCGTACGGCTACGTCAATAAGTACCTTGAGGAGCGCGGACTTCACGCCACGCGCGCCGAAAAGGATCGCCTAGTCGCCGGCTGCGTGGGCGTAAAGCGCACCACGGGTCAGCACCCGGGCGGCATAGTCGTTCTGCCCAAGGACTACGAGATATACCAGTTCACCGCCATACAGCACCCCGCCGACGACAACGACACCGACATAATCACCACGCACTACGACTTTAACTCCATGCATGACGTATTGGTCAAGCTGGACTGCCTGGGTCATGATGACCCGACAATGCTGAGGGCGCTGCAGGACATAACCGGCATATCGCCTAAGCAAGTGCCCCTGGGCGACCCCAAGGTCATGAGCCTATTCACATCGCCCGAGGCGTTGGGCGTAAAGCCCGAACAGATTTACGGCTGCAAGTCGGGCACATTGGGCATACCCGAATTCGGCACGCGCTTCGTGCGCGGCATGCTGGAGGAGACTCAGCCGCATACTATGGAAGAACTCATACGCATAGCGGGCCTTAGCCACGGCACCGACGTGTGGCTGGGCAATGCGCAGGAGCTGGTGCGCAGCGGTCAGGCGAAGCTCAAGGACTGCATATGCAACCGCGACGATATAATGAACTTCCTTATAAAGCAGGGACTGGAGCCTAAAATGGCCTTCACCACGATGGAGTCGGTGCGTAAGGGCAAGGGTCTTAAGCCCGAAATGGTCGAGGCCATGAACGAGCATAATACCCCCGAATGGTTCATGGATTCCTGCCGCAAGATAAAGTACATGTTCCCCAAAGGGCACTCGGTCGCGTACGTCACGATGTCGCTGCGCATTGCGTACTTTAAGGTGTACTATCCGGTGGCGTATTATAAGTGCTATCTGCAGCGCAACCTTGACGTGTTCGACGCATCTATTATGATGGGCAGCGCCAACGACATACTGGAGCAATTGGTGGCGCTTGACGATAAGGGCAAGGACATAAGCGCAAAGGAATCAAACATAGTCACTATGCTTGAAATACTGCTTGAAATGCACGCGCGCAATATGGTGCTTTTGCCCTGCGACCTATACGAAAGCGAAGTAGATCAGTTCGTCATAAAGAGCGATCATGAGCTATTGATACCCTTTACCGCAATACCCGGCCTAGGCGCAAGCGCTGCGCAGGTAGTGGTCGATGCGCGCAAGGAAGGACCGTTCATATCGGTCGAAGACATGCTAAAGCGCCACATAGGCAAGGCAACGATAGAGCTATTGCGCAAGTTCGGCTGCCTAAAGGGCATACCCGAGACCAGTCAGATGAGCTTGTTTGATATGATGGGGTGATGGCGCGCGCGAGCGCGCGCCAGCCGTTAGCGGTTAGCTGTTAGCGGTTAGGTTGAGTTAGAGTGCAAAGCCGCTCATACAACCAGCAACGCGTCCGCACTGCCGTTTTCGCGCCCCACTTTAATATATGGTGGGGCGTGAAC
>CAYTOU010000198.1:2952-4984 GCA_964439295.1 uncultured Oscillospiraceae bacterium | reverse complement strand
CCTGCCTGCTTATAGCAATGCTACATCAGAAAGGCCGAAGGCAGCTAAAGTTTTCTTTGCAGCTTTCTTTTTCAAAAGAAAGCGCGTTCCCCCCGTACCTCACCCCGCGACTTCTCCCGCAAACTTTGCTCCATTGCCCTCGTCGACGTATATTAGCGCGCATAGACTGTCGCCGTTGGTGAAGAGTGTAACGTCGGGCATTATGTCGCTGTCGAAGGAGTAGTCTACGGTTAGGTCCATTGCGTAGTCGATGCCGGAGTCGGTTAGGACGTATAGCTCGCTGTCGTAGTTGGTTAGGTATAGCGTGTTGTCGTAAATGAATAGATGAGCGCGTAGCTCTGCGCCCGATGGGATGCTCTCGATGGCGCCGCTCGTCGGGTCAAATGCCATCAAATCAGTAAAGCCGTACGCTTGCTCCGGATCGGCATGCCAGTAGTAGACTAGCCCGTCTAATACCTCGTAGTTGTCCGACGCGTACTCGTCTATCTGCTGCTCGCCGGCTGAACTGAATATGTATAGCCCGCTCCGACCTGAGCCGTGCTCGCCCGAAAAATAGTTTAAAGCATACCCCGAAAAAAACCGCGCATTCGCCGCCCAGTACGGCGCAGACTGCGCACATTCCGCATTGATAAACGCGCAGCCCGTCTGTAACCCCTCTTCGTATCGCGCACATATTATGCCGCCCGGCGCGGGACTTAAACGTAACTCGGTCAAACTGTCGGCGGGCGAATAGAGTACTTCGGAATTTCCGCTTAGATCGCCGCGTATAAGCTCGCCACTCTCATTTAAGGCGTACGCGTACCCGCCCGATATGATGGGCACACTCGTTATGCCGCTTAGTAATATTGCGCTCTCGCCGCTCGATATGCTTACCTTGACCCAGTCGACCGCCGCGCTGAGCTCCCGCCCCGTGTCCGGCGCACTGTACTCCGACGATGCCTCGCCCCAGCCGTGATCGTCCGACTCGCTATCCGAGGTGTCTTCTCCCGCGAGTAACACGTACGCGTAATCGCCGTCCACATGCGTTATAGCACTTGCGCCCGTAATCACCGCGCTGTCCACATCGCCCGCGCGCCTTAATAGCACACCGTCCGCATCTATATATAGGAAAGTTTCCCCGCTTACGTACGCGCACCGCGACCCGCTTAAGGCGTCTATGTCCTGATCGGCTGTTGCAAATTCGCACGGTAACTCCTCCGCGCGCGCGTTGAACGCCGATGCCACATCCATGCCCTCCGCACGCGCCGTGACTGAAGTGGGCACATTGCCCGCCTGTATCGCGCCCGTGAAACCGCACGCAGCCGTGAGTGCCGCGGCTATTATCGCCGCCGCTTTTTTGTTCATTGGTCTGTACCTCCAAATTATTCGTGCTTAAATTATATCATCAATGCATGACAAATCCGTGTCGGGCATATAATAGTTTACCGCATGATCGACTTAAATGCCCGCTCGCACGGCCTTGAATTATGACAAATGTGGGGCGATGCCAAGACTTATGTATGGCTTTTAAGGGCAAAATCATATTCAGAGTCAAAAATATCAGCATTTGGGGTTGAAAGCGCAATACTTTTGTAATATAATGGATAGGACAAAAGCCACATAGGCAAACTTACGCAACTACCTTGTGGAGGTACGAAATGGCAAAGAATCATGGTAAGGGTATAAAACGAGTCATAGCGGTGCTGGTCACTGTACTGATCGGCATAGGCGGCTCGGGTTATACCCGCATAAATGATAAAAGCGAACGCAAGCTCAAGACGGGCGAAGTTCCGGTCTACGCGATTGACAGTACGTCGGGCGACGCGCTGTGCATGCTCGAAAGCGGCGATGAGTATCGCCTGCTCGAGGTGGATGACACATGGTGCCGCATACGCGTAGAGGCGGATGGAACCGAGGGCTTTGTGCTGACCGATTCGCTGGATGTGGATGTCGATGCGCTGCTCTCCTCCGAGCAAGAGAAGACCCAAACCGAGGAAGAAGTCGTTGAGGCTAACGAAGAGCTTGAGGTCGTTGAGGCTGTCGAAGAGGTAGA
>CAYTOU010000198.1:0-2852 GCA_964439295.1 uncultured Oscillospiraceae bacterium | reverse complement strand
GACGAAGCTCAGGCGGACACTTCCGAAGAAGAAGTCGCAGACGAGACCTATGAGGTTGTTGAGACCCAAACCGAAAGCACGGATGAATCCGCCGAGGATGAGGGCGACGCGATAGAGCGCGAGTACGATGCTACTCACACGACCGCGCCCGAAACGCGCATAGGCGCTGCGGATGCCGATGAGCTTTACGTGTATTCTTCAGCCGATGAGCAAAGCGAAGTCGTGACCGTGCTTACGCGCGATACCGAGTTTGAAATAGTCGGCGAAGAGGGCTTTTTCTTTGAGATAAACGCGGACGGCAAAAGTGGCTATGTGCTTGCCGAATCCGTATACGAGCTCAGCCAGGACGAACAGGCGGCGCTCAACACGATATGGGGCAGCGCGGTAGTCACTTCTTCCACATTGAACGTGCGCAAGACCGCGTCCACGTCGGCGTCGCTTCTGTACAAGGTCAAAAAGAACCAGCGCGTATTGCTTCGCGGCGTTGACGGCGACTGGTACTATATCGAGACCGAGTCGGGCAAGGGCTATGTGCTGGGCGAATACCTGAATGTAAGCGCGATAAAGTCGACCAGCTTCAAGTCGGGCTCCAAGGGCGATGAGGTAAAGGAAATACAGCGCCGCCTGATCGAGCTGGGCTACATGACCGGCAGCGCGACCGGCAACTTCGGTAGCTCCACAAAGTCCGCCGTAACCGCCTTCCAGAAGGCAGTCAAGCTGACCGCGGATGGCGTTGTGGGCACGGGCACGCTGAACAAGCTATTCTCACTCAGCGCTTCCGAAACGGTAAGCGATGAGTATACCACACTCAGCTATGGCGATTCGGGCGATGCGGTACTCAAGCTGCAGCGCAGACTGCGCGAGCTGGGCTACATGACCGCCAACGCGACCGGCAATTTCGGCACGGCGACCAAGTCGGCTCTGGTTGAATTCCAGAAGACCGCGGGTCTGACCGCGGACGGCGTTGCGGGCAATTCCACTCAGGTTGCCCTATACGCGTCCACCGCACCCTCAAAGGGCGCAAGTTCGATAAGCGGTTCGCTTAAGGTGGGCGACAAGGGCACTGCGGTTACCGAGCTGCAAAAGCGCCTAATCGAGCTGGGGTATCTGACCACCAGCGCGACCGGCACATACGGCGCGGCGACCAAGGCTGCTGTAATCGAGTTCCAGAAGATGGCGGGACTGACCGCGGACGGCGTTGCGGGCACTTCGACCGTCAATGCGCTGTTTGCGACCGATGCCCCCGAAAAGGTCGACACGACCACGCTCAAGCAGGGCGACAAGGGTGACTCGGTCAAGGCACTGCAGAAGCGCCTGATCGAACTGGGCTACATGACCGGTTCTGCCGATGGCAGCTACGGCTCGGGCACCAAGACCGCCGTTGCCGCGTTCCAGAAGGCAGCGGGCTTGACCTCGGACGGCGTTGCGGGTTCCTCAACTATAACCGCGCTGTTCTCGGCGAGCGCACCCCGCAAGGCGGACGGCACGCTCAAGCGCGGCGACCGCGGCGATGCGGTTGCGACGCTGCAGAAGCGTCTGCGCGAACTGGGCTATCTGACCGATGAAGCCGACGGCATATTCGGCGATACTACCGAGGACGCCATTAAGGCATTCCAAAAGGCAGTGGGTCTAAGCGCTGACGGCGTTGCCGGCGCGACCACTCAGACCAAACTAAACGCATCCGATGCGCCTGAAAACACATCGGTCATACTGCGCCAGGGCTCTTCGGGCAATGCTGTTAAGAGCCTACAGAAGCGCCTTATCGAGCTGGGCTATCTAAGCGGCACTGCCGACGGCGACTTCGGCACGGCGACCAAGTCGGCGCTTATGGATTTCCAGACTGTCATAGGTTACAAGGTAACCGGTGTTGCCGATGTCGACACGCAGGAGGCTCTTGAGGCTTCCGATGCCCCCGAAAAGAGCGGCGTAACGCTCAAGCAGGGCATGAGCGGCGATTCGGTCAAGACCATGCAGAAGCGCCTAATCGAGCTGGGGTATCTTACCGGCACGGCGGACGGCGACTTCGGCGCATCGACCAAGACGGCTGTCGCGGCATTCCAGCGCAAGAACGGCTTGGACGCGGACGGCGTAGCGGGTCCTGCGACACTGGCTGCGCTCTATGACGAAGATGCAATTGGCATAGTTGCCACCGACGACACACTTGAGCAGGGCGACACGGGCGACGCGGTCAAGCAATTGCAGAAGCGCCTGATAGACCTGGGTTATCTCAAGGGCACTGCGGACGGCGACTACGGCAGCGCGACCAAGGCTGCTGTCAAGCTATTCCAGAAGCAGGCGGGCATGACGGTTGACGGTGTAGCGGGCACTGCGACACAGACCGCTATATACAGCTCCTCCGCCAAGAAGTACGACGGCGGCACGACTGTCGACACCGACACATCGTCCACGGCGTCCAAGATCATTGCGACCGCTAAGCAGTATCTGGGCTGCACATACGTGTACGGCACCTCGGGTCCCAACACGTTCGACTGCTCGGGCTTTACCTGCTACGTATTCAAGAAGTACGGCTATTCGCTATTGCGTTCTGCGCAGTCCCAGGGCTACGATGACGATTACGAAAAGCTGACCCGCAGCGAGCTCAAGATGGGCGACATAGTCTGCTTCAACACCGTTTCCGACAACGACTTGAGCGACCACGTCGGCATCTACATCTCCGACGGCAACTTCATCCACGCCTCGTCGGGCGGCGGCGTCGTCATGATCTCCAACCTCGACTCCGGCTACTACAACCGCGTCTTCTCCTGGGGTCGCCGCATTCTCAACTAACGGGAGAGGGACGAGGGGAACGAGGGAACGCGCTTTCTTTTGAAAAAGAAAGCTGCAAAGAAAAC
>CAYTOU010000197.1:0-5041 GCA_964439295.1 uncultured Oscillospiraceae bacterium | reverse complement strand
GTCGTTTCCTCCGTTTAACAAATTGCGCTTAGAGTGTGTTTCTAAAAGGGAAAGCGGCAAGTTCGAGTGGATTTTTCGTCATATCAAGGATGAAAGCCGAAGGTTTAGTGGGGCTAAATCGAGGCTTCCAAGTCTGCCTGATGTCAGGCAGACTGCCGACGGCTCAATCAGAGATTGAGCCGCGGCACCGATTGGCGGAAAAGCCGCCGAAATTGCAGCTTAAGGAATTTTAGAAACACACTCCAATCAATCGGGTAGCTCGTAGTCGCATGCGACTGAGCTCTCGCGAATTTCATGCATATGCTTGCGTATCGGTACATGCGCAGGATGAGTCTGATACCCCTCCAGCGCAGCGCGATCGGTGAATGTGCACACAAGCGCAATGTCGTAACTGCGCTCGGTGCGGTAAAAGTCAACGCCGCTTTCTACGCTGATAAGCCCGGGTACCTTGCCACGTAGCGAGTAGAATAGCTCGGCAGTGGCCTTGAGGTTCTCCTCCGACTTGTCCTTTAGCCTGAAAAGTACTATGTGTCGTATCATGTATATACATCTCCGATTCAATGCGACTTAGATAAACTCTATACAAATTATACCACAGGCCGCTTGTAAGCTCAATCGCTTTTGCACGGCATATAGTTAAATTAAGTCAGCCTAACCGTCCCTCTACGGCTTCACATCGCTTATGCGCCCCATGTACCAGCCCGTTATGTCGCCCTTCTTTGCAATGTACCCACGCGATGTGGTGTAGTATATGCGTAATTCATCTCCGACCTCGATGGGCAAAACGTAATCGGAAATATCGTCGCATAAGCATCGACCGCCGCGCGCCGACTCCGGTATGTGGTCAAATAGGAAGGAAAGCGGCACATACATCTCTCTTCCGGTCTCGATGTGCTTAACGCGCGCGATGTCCTCGTGCTGGCTCAATATCTCGACCTCGTTGTGCATCCAGCGTAGGTTGATGGGATCGCGCGAGGGTGCCTGCGCATCTAAGGCATAGCATACGTCCACTCCGTGCGCGCTTGTCCAGCAAAAATCATCGCCACTTGGTGGAAGTATTATCGCGTTTAACTGCGCATTGAACTTTATGCCCACGCCTCCGTCAATGTCGATTATACGCTGCTCGCGGCATATGAACGGCGCATTGCTCGAATAGTCGCCGCGGTATAGCTCGGCGGGCGTGTGCCCGACTATTACATATTTGTCAAAGCATATGCCCTCGGCAATGAAGTTATCCCAATCGGTGAACTTGTCGGCATCCATTCCTTCATATAGTTTAAGCTCGCCCGAAGGCACGCCGCCGTGCACGAATATGTATCGCGGCGTTTCGATAAATGTCGGTAGTGACCGTATGAAAGCGATTTCGCGCGCAAACCGGCTGCTCAAAACGCGCTGCGCGGCATCCACATCCATGTCACGAGAGTAGGGGATGCCCGCCTCGCGGCACATGTCGGAAAAGAGAGTGTTGCAGCCCCATTCGCGCATGCCTTCCACATAATCGGTCACGACACTGCCCACGCGCCCGTTTGTGCCGGTGACGTATTCTATCGCGCGCAGGTCCTTGTTGCCCGCAAGTACATGCGTGTTGCCGCGCGCGGTGAGCTCCATTACGCGCCGTATTACGCCCAAAGAGTCCTCACACCGCTCGCACATGTCACCCACGATTATAAGCGTGTCGTCATCGGTCAGTTTGATTAAATCCAATAGCTCTTTAAAGAGTCTGAGATTCCCATGTATGTCCGATGTGGCAATCAGTCGCCCGCGCGGTGTATCGATGCGCTCTATGCGTGCCTGCATTGTGCACCTCCCGAAAACAATCGCTTTTCTTTACATTATAAAGCATAGCGCGCGCATGGTCAATCGATATCGGTGCGCCGCGGATAAGTGGCTTTGAATCGTGCATAATTCAGTGCATAATTATCGATACGTATTCAACGCGTTTAATCAACATCTGTGCACATTTTATCGGTATTGTGCGCGGAAGAATGAATATTTATCAAAAACGCGCTTGAAACATATGTGAGTGCGGCATATACTGGTTGTTAATCCGATTGTTCGGATAATGCTAATACGACAATGCTGACCAATCAGTATGTCTGGGAGGTGTAAACTGTGTCCGATCAAGTAGCGCAGATAGCTGAACGCATTCGTGAGCTCCGAGAAATTTCGGGCCGCACTGTCGAGCAGGTTGCAACGCTCATATCAATGCCGGTTGACGATTATAAGGCGGTCGAGGATGGCACATACGATGTACCCATAAGCGTACTGCTTAAGCTTTCCTCGTTGTATCATGTCGATACCAACACGATACTGACCGGCGAATCCCCCAAGATGAGTATATTCGCACTGACCCGCAAGGGCATGGGTGTGGATATCGACAGGCGTACACACTATCACTACAAAAACCTGGCCTACAACTTCGCACATCGCAAGATCGAACCGCTGCTGGTGACTCTCTTGCCGCAGTCCAACCCGGAGCTGAAGACGAACTCTCACTCGGGTCACGAATTCGATTACGTACTTGAGGGTAGTATGCGCATTGTCATTGACAATCATGAGCTCATACTCGAGCCCGGTGACTGCGTATATTACGACTCGCTCTATCCGCATGCCATGCAGGCTGCGGGCAACGAAACTGTGAAATTGCTGGCCATGGTTATACCATAACGTAAGAGCTGCTTTACAGCCCATTACTCAGGAGGAATAACCATGCGACTGCTTGAGCGCTATATGCGCACGGATTTTAATGACCTGGATGACTTTTATAAGAACTATAAGCTCTATGTGCCCGATAACTTTAACTATGCAATCGATGTAATGGACCAGATGGCGCTGCTTGCTCCCGATCAGCGCGCCATGATATGGGTAAACGAGCACGATGAGGAGCATATATTCACATTCGGCGACTTCAAGAACATGTCCGACCGCGCGGTGACCGTGCTGCGCGATGCAGGCATACGTAAGGGCGATACTGTACTGCTCATGCTTAAGCGCAGGTACGAATTCTGGGTGCTCGCGCTGGCACTTATGAAGCTGGGCTGCGTACATATTCCCGCCACGCATCAGCTGCAGAAGAAGGACATAGCATATCGCATTAAGGCGTCCGGCGCCAAGATGGTCATATGCGCCGGCGATGCCGAGGTAATCGGTCATACCGATAAGGCGGTAAGCGAAATCGATTGGCCTGTTACAAAGATGTGCGTAGCGGCGTATGAGATCGACCAAACCGCGCGTCACGCCATAGACCCCGAATCGCAGTGTCTTAAGCAAGAAGAGCATTTCGAGCTGGGTAGCGATTGGCTCAATTACGACGAGCTTTTCGCCAAGGCTAAGCCGGACTTTGACGGCGTAGTGCCCAACACGAATGACGATATGATGCTCATATACTTTACGTCGGGAACGACCGGCATGCCCAAGATGGTTGCGCATAATTACACCTATCCTCTGGGACAGGCGGCCACGGGTGCATTCTGGCATAACCTTACCGACAAGAGCGTGCATATATCGGTTGCCGACAGCGGCTGGGCAAAGTGCGCATGGGGCAAGTTCTACGGTCAGTGGCTGGCAGGTGCGGTCAATTTCGTATACGACTTTGATAGGTTCAACGCCTGCAATATGCTGTCCATGCTTGAAAGGTATCATGTGACATCGTTCTGCGCGCCGCCCACGATATACAGGTTCTTCATAAAGGAAGACCTCAAGCAGTACGATTTGAGCAGTCTTAAGTGGGCCTGCATAGCAGGTGAGCCGCTTAACCCCGAGGTGTACTGGCAGTTCTTCAACGCGACCGGCGTAAAGCTGCATGAGGCGTTCGGTCAGAGCGAGACAACTCCTCTGCTTATGACGCCCAAGTGGATGGAGCCGCGTCCGGGTTCCATGGGCAAGCCCTCGCCGCAGTATAAGATACAGCTGCTGCGCGCGGACGGAAAGCCCGTTATCGCCGGTGAAGAGGGCGAGATATGCGTGGATCTGCGCGAAGGACATCCCGCCGGACTGTTTACCGGATACTATAAGGATGAAGAGCATACCGCCGAGGCGTTCCGCGATGGCTTCTATCATACCGGCGACGTCGCATGGTATGATGAGCAGGGCTATTACTGGTTCGTGGGTCGCGCCGATGACGTTATCAAATCCTCCGGCTATCGCATAGGACCGTTCGAGGTCGAAAGCGCACTGCTGGAGCATCCGTCGGTGCTGGAATGCGCCGTTACCGGCGTGCCGCATCCCGTGCGTGGTCAGGTGGTTAAGGCGACCGTAGTGCTCGCGCGCGGCTATAAGCCGTCCGAAGAGCTCAAAAAGGAGCTGCAGGAGCACGTAAAGCGCGTAACCGCTCCGTATAAGTACCCGCGCATAATCGAATTTGTCGATGAGCTGCCCAAGACCAGCTCGGGCAAGATTCAGCGCAAGAAGATACGTACCGATGACGCCGCCGACTACAACTCGCGTCAAAACGCCGCCAATACTCCGGCGAAATAAACGATTGTTGTTTGTGAGCCGCTGCCGTGTGCCGATGTTTCGGCGCAGGGTGGCGGTGTTTTTTAGTGCATGTTTTAGAACGTAGTAATACATCGTAACCAAAGATTAACGTAACGCGGGGCAAATATGACTTATAATGTGCATATCCACATCATATGTAATGTCAACCGAATGCTTATGCCGAAGCTGACAAACATATGTAGCGCTTAGGACCGGTTTAAATATGATTAAGGAGCGAACGACTATGAAGCTTGGGAAGGGACTTGGTTCTGGAACACTTACTTTCGGCAAGGGGGGGGGTACTCTCTAAACGCGCCATTGCAGTGATAGTACTGCTGCTGATGGCACTTCTGTCGGCAACTGTACTTGGAAGTCTGACATCTTCGACAGATTTCCATGCATCTACATTCAAGACACTGGATGATCAGAAGGAAACGGTGTCGGTTCTGCTGGTATCTGCCAGTGCTGCATCAGCTACCATTTCGTTGATCCCCGGTGATACAGGCAGTTCTATTGCCGATGAACTGGCGAATATGAGCACGTATTTCCTTGTAGCGTTATGCGT
>CAYTOU010000196.1:0-5054 GCA_964439295.1 uncultured Oscillospiraceae bacterium | reverse complement strand
GTGCGATTCTCTCGCCGAGAGCGGAGAGAATACGGCTTCGCAGTTCCCCGGCGGCGGCACGCGTGTAGGTGATGACAAGGAATTCGTCGATGTCGGCGCCCTCATCCACATAGCGCATGAGACGCTCGACAAGCACCTTCGTTTTTCCCGAACCGGCGGCGGCCGAAACAAGCCGTCCGCCGCCGCGGCTTGTGGCGGCAAGCTCCTGATACTTTGTCAGCGGCATTCGGTTTTCTCCTTTCCGTCCGCATCAAGGCGCGACCAGAATTCCGGCGCGCTGAGCTTCGTTTTAAATCGCCAGCCGTCCGCCTTTTCGCTGAAGCGGCAGGCATCATAATAATCGCATGTGCGGCAGGTGTTGTCCTGTTCGGACTGATACCACGGGTCGGCGGCGATGCTGCCGCGGCGCAGCTCTCCGGCCATGCGCGTGAGGACGTCCTCTATATAGCGCGACAGGCGGCCGAGCTGTTCGGCTGTGGCGAGAGAATCGCCCGCCGCATATTCACCGGAGCGGTTGATTTTTACGGGGATATACTGCGGCTTGTCGCCGTGCTCCATGGCGTGCAGAACATCGCTGTTGTTCAGCAGCAGACCGCTGCGGCGCAGCCGTTTTGCCTTTTCCTCGAGAATTTTCTCGTCCGAGAGACGCTCGGAGGCCGGAATGAGCACATCGCGCGCCGGCACATACAGCACGCCCGCGGGAACGATCTCCTGCCCGTAGCGCTCCGCGCCGTTTTTCTCCAGCGTGAAGAGATAGAGCAGCATCTGCAGTCCCATGCCGTACCACACATCGGTCAGAGAAAAGCTCTTTGTGCCGGACTTGTAGTCCACCACGCGGAGATAGAGCTTGCCGTCGTGTTCCCAGCCGTCCACGCGGTCGGCCGTGCCGTTTAAAATGAGCGACTCGTCGCCCGTGCCGAGGGAGACGGGCGGCATGCCTTTTTCGTCGGAAAAGCTCAGCTCAAAGTCGAGCGGCTTGAAGTCCGACTGCCGCAGTTCCTGCGCCGTATCGAGCACGATGCGGCGCGCCGTTTCCGTCAGCCGGCGGAAAAGATAGATAAAGCGCGGACTCTTTTCGCGGAAGTCCTCCAGCTTGATGTGTACGTATTCATGCACATAGCGGTCGGTGAGTGCCGAGACGGTTTCATCGTCCACGCAGGCAAAGCCTCCGCGCGACGCACACTCCCGTGCCACGTGCTCGAGAAGATAGTGCAGGAATGTGCCGAGCTCCGGCGGGTTGAACTGCGCGCTCTCACGCGGCTTGGCGTTCAGGCCGTAGCGCAGAAAATACTGAAAACGGCAGGAGGCAAAGTTGTCCGCGCGGGAGGCGGTCAGATGCATTTCCCGCCCGTAGAGCGCATTCACGCTCTCGCGGGACAGAGCGCCGCGCTCCTCCTTTGCCGCGGCCTGAAAGGCGGCGATGCGTCCGGCCTCTCCATGCTCGGCAAAATACGCCTGCGCGGCTTTGTCACCGGCGCAGGCAAGCTCCATGGCGCCGGAGCGGAACTGTGCCTTGGCAGACAGGATATCGCCGTTTTGCTCGGCAATGCCGAAAAGCTTCGCGATGCGCTCGACGATGAATGACGGACGCGTTTCGCTGCCGGCGGCGGAAAACATGCTGCGGCTTATGTAAAGGCTCTCCCCCGGCAGGGTGAGAACGCTGTAAATGAGGTTGAATTCGCGGTCAAGATCGTCGTCCCCGCCGGAAAGATCGATCTCCAGCTCGCGCAGCTCCTCGCGCTCACTGTCCGTGAACACGCCGCTGCCGTCCGATACGCGGGGAAGGCGGTCGTCCGAGGCGCCGAGCACGAGCAGATGGCGGATGCTCCGCCGCCGCATGCGCGTAAAGTCTCCGGCCGTCACGCGGTCAAGCGCCACGGGGATCGTGCCGATATCGTACTGCGAGAGCATACGGCGGAAAAGCTTGCCGAAGTTTTCCTGCGAGAGCGGCATGTCGCCGAGAACGGCCTCGCACTGCTCCACGGCTTTCACCATGATGTCCCAGAGCTGACGGTATTCCGCCGCCGTCTGCAGTTCTCCGGCATTCTCCAGCTCTGCGGCGCGCTCTTCCAGCCGCTCCGGCAGATGCAGATCCTCCCAGAACGCCGCAAGAGCCTCGCACTGCCCTCTCGCGGAGGTCGCCTCCTCTCCGCGGCGGGCAAAGGCGGAGAGCGGTGCCGCCACGCGGCGGCGCAGATCGTTGAGTTTTTCCAGCAGAGCGTCGCTCTCCGGCGTCACTCTGCCGCCGAAGCCCTCCGGATGCTGCCGCCACGGCTCCTCCCGCGTCCACGCCGTGCCGCGCAGCGACCAGAGCAGAACATAGTTTTCCAGTGTGTCGCATTCCTCGCGGGAGATGCCGGCAAGACCGGTTTTCAGATAGGTGAACATGCTCTCATAGCTCCAGCCGTCGGCGAGAATGTCGAAGGCAGAGGCTGTCAGCGCGGGAAGCGGGCGGGTGAATATATCGGTGCGCTCGCTCGCATAAAGAGGCACGCCGGCGCGGCGGCAGGCTTCCTCCAGCGGAGCGCGGTAATCCTCAAAGCCGCGCACCGCGACGGCGATATCCCGCCAGCGGCAGCCCTTTTCGCGCACAAGACGCAGCATTTCCGCCGCGGCCAGCTCGCACTCGGCGGACACGCCGGCGGCGCGGACAAGGCGGATCGTTCCGGCGGCGTCGCAGATCTTGTCCGTCCAGCCGAAGAGATTTTCCTCCAGAAAGGCAAACGGCGTGACCTTCTCCGTGCGGGGAACGGACACGATCTCCGCCTTTACGCCTTCCTCTTCGGCGCTTTCCCGCAGAGAACGCACGGTACGGCGGGCAAGGGAGAATACCTCGCTCCCGTCCGCAAGACCGTCGCACGTAAGGCAGACCGTTACGTCCGCGAGCGGGAGAAGCGCGCGGATGACGCGCCGCTCCTGTGCCGTAAAGTCCGAAAATCCGTCGAAATAGAATGTTGCGCCGCGCACCCAACGGCAGTTCGGGATCTGCTCAGCGAGCACATCCAGCCGTCCGGCCGGATCGGCGCCGGACTGCGCGGCGAGAGCGTCCATTGCCTCCTGCAGCAGGGCAAGATCGCGGAGCTTTGCCGCGAGAGAGGCGTTTGCCCGCTCACCGGCGCGGCGCAGGGCGTTCGGGTCGGCACAGCCGAAGTGGAGCTCGTCGAGCGCCGAGAGAAGCTGCGTCATCCGCTCCGGAGAGCGCGCGCTGCTGCCGTAAACCGAAAGAGCGCCGCCCGCCTGCTCAAGTGCGAGCGAGAGCTGCAAAAGCCGCCCGGGCTTGTCCATATATACGCGTGCGCTGCCGCCGCACTCGATCGCCGCGCGGTGTGCAAGGCGCGAAAACGAGAGCACCTCGGCATAAAGGCTTGCCGTGTCGCCGCAGCGGCGGGAGAGCTCGCGCTCCGCCTCGTGGCTGTACTGCTCGGGCACGATGAGATAGCTGCCGCGCTCCTTTCGGGCACATCGGTCGGCGATCTCGGAAAAAAGAAGCGCGGTTTTGCCCGTGCGGGCGCGGCCGGTAATGATACGCAGCATGGCGCTCCCTCCTTTTTATATCATTCTTCTGATGGAGATTATAGCAAGCCGCATCGTTGATGACAAGCGCGCGGCCGACCGGAAACGGCAGAAAAATCCGCGCCGTATCTTGTTTATCGGCGTCCGGCGTGGTAAGATGGTCAGGAAATTTTTATCCTGCGGCAGCCGGCCGCGGGAGAAAGGAAGATAAAAATGGATCACAACGAAAAAACCATGGACAAAATCGTAGCATTCTGCAAAAACCGCGGCTTTGTCTACGCCGGAAGCGAGATCTACGGCGGCCTTGCAAACTCCTGGGACTACGGCCCGCTCGGCGTTGAGTTCAAGAACAACGTCAAAAGAGCATGGATGAAGAAGTTCGTTCAGGAAAGCCCCTACAACGTCGGTCTGGATGCCGCCATCATCATGAACCCGCAGACGTGGGTCACGACCGGCCATGTTTCCAGCTTCTCCGATCCTCTGCTTGACTGCAAATCCTGCCGCGCCCGTCACCGCGCCGACAAGCTCATCGGCGAAGAGCACCACGAGGTCAACGTGGACGCCATGACCTTTGAGGAAATGGACGCCTTCATCGCCGAGCACGAGGACATCGTCTGCCCGGTGTGCGGCAAGCACAACTTCACGCCCATCCGCAAGTTCAACCTCATGTTCAAAACCGCCATCGGCGTTACCGAGGACTCCTCCTCGACCTGCTATCTCCGTCCGGAGACCGCGCAGGGCATTTTCGTGAACTTTGCCAACATCCAGCGCACCACCCGCCGCAAGCTGCCGTTCGGCGTGTGCCAGGTGGGCAAGGCGTTCCGCAACGAGATCACCCCGGGCAACTTCACCTTCCGCACCCGCGAGTTCGAGCAGATGGAGTGCGAGTTCTTCTGCAAGCCGGGCACCGACCTCGAGTGGTTCGCTTTCTGGAAAGACTACTGCAAGAACTGGCTCCTCAGCCTCGGCATCAAGGAAGAGCACCTGCGTCTGCGCGACCATGAGCCGGCGGAGCTCGCCTTCTACTCCCGCGCGACGACCGACATCGAGTACGCCTTCCCGTTCACCGACTGGGGCGAGCTGTGGGGCATCGCCGACCGCACCGACTACGACCTCAAGCGCCATCAGGAAGCGTCCGGCAAGGATCTCACCTACTTCGATCAGGAAGCCAACGAGCACTACATCCCCTATGTCATCGAGCCGTCCCTCGGCTGCGACCGCGTCGCGCTCGCATTCCTGTGCGATGCGTACGATGAGGAGATCGTGGACGAGGCGAAGAACGATGTCCGCACCGTTCTGCACCTGCACCCGGCGCTCGCTCCCTTCAAGTGCGCGGTCCTGCCGCTCTCGAAGAAGCTCGCCGGCCCCGCCACGGAGCTCTACCACGAGCTGCAGAAGGAATTCATGGTCGACTACGACGACGCCGGTTCCATCGGCAAGCGCTACCGCCGCGAGGACGAGATCGGCACGCCCTACTGCATCACCGTGGACTTCCAGACCGTGGGCGACGATAAGACACCCGCCGACAACTGCGTCACCGT
>CAYTOU010000195.1:0-5066 GCA_964439295.1 uncultured Oscillospiraceae bacterium | reverse complement strand
CGGCTTTTCTTTGCAGCTTTCTTTTCCCGAAAAGAAAGCGCGTTCCCCCCTGTAACGCTCATAATTAAGTAGCATCAGAACCACCAAACATCCACTCAGTAATCTTCTCAACAGTCAATTGCCATTGCTCAGTAGCGGATATGGTAGCAACCCCGTCGCCGACTTGAGTGCCGTAGTCGCCGAACTGGGCGTGATTGCCGCCTTCGATTTCGATATATTGGGCATCTTGTGGCATGTACGCGCGCCCGCTTTCAAGCCGGGACATGTTTAAGACATGATCCTCCGAACCGTATATGGTTAGAACGCGTAGATCGCTTTCGCTTAGATCCTTCGTGGGATACGCGGCTAATAGTATTAAACCGTCAATAGAAACGTTGCCTGCATTGACTAGACTCGCGGCGTAGCTCGCCGCCATGGCACCGCCTAAAGAATGCCCGCCAATGTACCAGTGATCGTATTGGTAGCTTGATAGTATCCCGCCCGCCTTGCTTGAGCCAAATATAGCTAAGTTGAAAGGCATGCGCACTAAAAATACGTCGACGCCGCTTTCTGCCAAATCGTAAAGTAGCGGTAGATACGCAGTGTACTCTATCTTCGCACCCGGATAGAATATATACGCGTAGTCTGTGCCTTCACCGTCTAAGAAAAGCCCTTCGTCAATCTCGGTTACCGTAACCGAGCCTTGACGGCTTAGATAATCGGTTGCCTCCGGAAGAGCTTTTGAATAATCCGCTAAGTAGATCGAGCAGCCGCTTACCAGTATAAGTAGTAGCGTAAATATGCTTATCAGTACGATTTTAAACCGCTTGTGAGACTTTTTTACCGACATTCAAATTGCACTCCTTTTTTGAGAGCGTAAAGCGAAAAGCATTATACCAGATTAAGACCGCTCGTTCTACATCGTAATATGCACAAAATCGAAAAATTATGTCGTAGAACAGATGACGATAATTTGAAAAAAGGTCTATTTTGCGACAAAGTAAATTGCCGCCTTGATATGAATGCGGTTTTCTGCTATCATATGGGTAATAAAGCATGCTGGAAAACGTAATACTGAAATCAAAAAAATAGGGGGCGAAAACTATGGCTTATATACCCGCCGAGGATCGCTATGATAAAATGAAGTACCGCCGCTGCGGCAATAGCGGCATTATGCTTCCCGAAATATCGCTGGGACTGTGGCATAATTTCGGAAACATAACTCCTTTCGGCGTGCAGCAGTCCTTGCTGCGTACGGCGTTCGATAACGGCATTACCCATTTCGACCTGGCTAATAACTACGGTCCGCCTTATGGCGAGGCCGAGCGTAACTTCGGCATACATATGGACCGCGATTGGCATACCCACCGCGATGAGCTGTTCATCTCGACTAAAGCCGGCTATGATATGTGGAAGGGACCTTATGGCGATCACGGTAGCCGTAAGTACCTGATATCCAGTCTGGATCAGTCGCTTAAGCGCATGCACGTGGACTATGTCGACCTGTTCTATCATCACCGTCCCGACCCCGATACGCCTATCGAGGAAACAATGGGCGCATTGGATCATATAGTGCGTAGCGGTAAGGCACTGTACGTGGGCATATCCAACTATCGCCCCGAGCAGGCAAAGCGCGCAATCGAGGTGCTGCGCAGTCTGGGCACGCCCTGCCTGATTGAGCAGCCCAATTACTCCATGCTGGATCGCTGGATAGAAGGCGGCCTGACCGATGTGCTGCGTAAGGAAAAGGTGGGCTGCATCGTGTTTGCGCCGCTGCAGAACGGCCTTCTGACCGGTAAGTACCTGGGCGGCATACCCGCGGACTCCCGCGCGGCACATGACCCCAGATACCTAAAGCCCTCCGATATAACCGCCGAAAAGCTCAGTAAAATCGAAAAACTGAGCAAAATCGCCGATGCGCGCGGTCAGAAGCTGTCCCAGATGGCGCTGTCGTGGGTACTGCGCGATAACGTGGTTACATCCGCATTGATAGGCGCAAGCCGCCCCGAACAGATACTCGAAAACGTTCAGGCGGTCAATGCCGCACCCTTCACGGCGGAAGAACTAAAGCAAATCGACGAAATCCTAAAGTAAATCAAAGCGACCGGACTCCTCTAAATAAGCACATTACGGCTTGAATAGGGGAGCCCATTTTTATGCACTTGAGAAAATTTACGCAGTGTGAAATAAATCGCGCCGACAAATCTATGCATAATTGTACAAATTGCATGTATATACATTCTTGGTGGCATATTGCCCTTGACATATGGCATAGTATGTTATAGAATACATTCAATTGAATACGGTACTTTCCTGTGACGCTGTCGGAAGCGTAAGTTACCGGCAGTTGAGGAATCTCTGGAGAATTCATTAGGTTGAATACCGAAGGTGCAAGGCTTTATGCCGAATCTCTCAGGTAAACAGACAGAGCGTACTATTTATGATACTGCCTTTTCGTCCTTATGTTTTTCTTCGGAGCTGTCGTTTTTGATGGCTTTATTTTTTTGCATTGGAGGAAAAGGCAATGGAGACTTTGCTCAAGATTGTTCAGACAATCAACATGTACCTGTCGGACTACATACTTATCATATTGCTCGTCGGTACGGGCTTGTTCTTCTCGGTCAAGACCAAGTTTGTTCAGGTGCGCTGCTTCGGTGAAGGCATGCGCAAGGTGTTTGGCGGCATTTCGCTTTCCGGTAAGAAGAACAAAAACAGCATGACCTCCTTCCAGGCGCTTGCTACCGCGGTCGCCGCGCAGGTCGGTACCGGTAACATAGTCGGTTCTTGCGGCGCTATACTTATCGGCGGTCCGGGTGCAATATTCTGGATGTGGGTAATAGCCTTCTTCGGCATGGCTACGATATACGCCGAGGCCGTCTTGGCGCAGAAGACGCGTCAGGTGCATGAGGACGGCTCGATCTCCGGCGGTCCTGTCTACTATATAAAGACGGCGTTTAAGGGCAAGTTCGGCACATTCCTGGCCGGCTTCTTCGCAGTTGCCATAATACTTGCGCTGGGCTTCATGGGCTGCATGGTTCAGTCCAACTCCATCAGTGAGAGCTTTAATAGCGCTTTCGGCATACCGACATGGGTTGTGGGCATCGCCGTTGCACTGTTCGCGGGCGTTATATTCCTGGGCGGCGTTCAGCGTCTGGCATCGGTTGTCGAAAAGCTGGTGCCCATAATGGCGACCGTGTACATAGTGGGCGGTCTGGTGGTTCTTATCTGCCGCATCAAGTACATCCCCGAAACCTTCTACATGATATTCAAGTACGCCTTCCAGCCCAATGCGATAATCGGCGGCGGTCTGGGCATGGCTATCAAGACCGTTATCAGCCAGGGCGCAAAGCGCGGCCTGTTCTCCAATGAAGCCGGTATGGGTTCTACTCCGCATGCCCATGCGCTCGCGCATGTCAAGACCCCGCATGAGCAGGGCGTTGCCGCTATGATAGGCGTGTTCATAGATACATTCGTAGTTCTCACGATGACCGCTCTGGTCGTTATATCCACAATGTTCGCCGGCAACGGACCTCTGGCCGGTGGCGTAGCGGCCGCGACCGAGGCGGGCATAACCAAGACCAACATGGCACAGCTCGCATTCGGTTCCGTGCTGGGCAGCGGCTTCTCGGGCGCGTTCATATCCATATGCCTGTTCATGTTCGCGTTCTCGACCATACTGGGCTGGAACCTGTTCGGTAAGATAAACGTGCGCTACCTCTTCGGTAAGAAGGCCGTTGTTGCGTACTCGATTATCGCGATACTGTTCATATTCACCGGCTCCATGCTGTCCAACGATCTCGTGTGGGAGCTGACCGATACGTTTAACCAGCTCATGGTTATCCCCAACGTAATCGCGCTGATAGCCCTGTCCAAGTTCGTTGCCGATGAGGCTAAGAAGGGCGAAGAGCTCTATCACGAAAGCAAGATTCAGTCCAAGAAGTAAGCAAACGTTGCTTTGACTTAAGCCCAACAAAAGCATATTGAAAGCAAGTCGACCTGTCCATAGCGGATGGGTCGACTTCTTTTTTTGAAAATCCGAACGATATTTACAATAAAAATTCTTTGAAAACACTGCTTAATAGGCTATAGCCCTCCGAATGTTGGTATAGCGTTGGTGAATCCTTGTTATTGTATTACGTATAGAATGCAATAAGATTGCATGCCGTAAACATCTTTGAGTCACCTATGCGTTTTCTTCGCCGCAATGCGAAAAAACATAGATACCATACAGCAAGGAGGATACTGTGACAATGCGTAACATATGGAAGCGCGTTAACGCCATTGCACTGGCAGTGCTTATGCTCTTGAGCACATGCGATGGCTTCACGACGAATTTTCATTTGGCGTATGCTCAGGAGAGCACAGCCGTCGATTCGGCGGCTGACGATACCGTCTCACAGATAACAGATACCGATCAGGCACTCGACCTGATCAATACGGCAGAGGAGGAAACTACGGCAAGCACGGCTCAACCGACCATCGCAGCCGAGCAACTGCCCGCCGGTGAAGAGCAAGAGCCTACCGAGGCGGCTCAAGAGCCCACTCAAGCGCCCGAGGACACTCGCACCGCAATCGAAAAGGCGATTGACGAAAATGGCTATGCCTATGTCGAAAGCGACGATGACGGCATATGCGTATATTCGTCCAAAGCCATGACGCAGTCGAGCCTGATCGGCACAATCACCGACAAGGGCACACTGCTGTATGCGGATGAGTATGTCGAAGACGGCAAAGATGTCGCCGTGCTGGTGCACTTCGATGCCGCAGATGCCGAAAGCACCGAAGCGATAGAGGTACAGGGCTATGTCGATCAGGACGATCTTGCTAAAGACGTAATCGCCCTTGACGATGCCTCCGAGCAGTGGAAGTCTATTCAGGTACGAAAGTGGATGGACGACGAGCAAACGCTCGCCCTGCCCATGGCGGCATTCGTCCTAAGCGAAACCGAGGAGACCGCCGCGCCCGAAGTAACAGCCGCACCTGAAGTAACAGCCGAAGCGGCAGAGACCATAGAACCCGAAGAAACGACTGCGCCGACCGAAACAGCCGCTGCGACAGAAACCACAGAGCCCGAAGTAACAGCCACT
>CAYTOU010000194.1:0-5118 GCA_964439295.1 uncultured Oscillospiraceae bacterium | reverse complement strand
CTATCCACAAAGCTTCACCGTAACCAATCCCTTGGCTCG
Organism: uncultured Oscillospiraceae bacterium; assembly: GCA_964439295.1. Taxonomy (GTDB): domain Bacteria; phylum Bacillota; class Clostridia; order Christensenellales; family Aristaeellaceae; genus Fimadaptatus. Next base: position 5,079 of record CAYTOU010000194.1, on the reverse strand, counting down.
CCTGGCGGAGCAGCTGCCGCCACAGCGGCTGAGAGGTCAACGTTCCCTCGCACACTAACTCAAGCTAACGGCTAACCGCTAACCGCTAACAGCTAAAAAACAAAAAAGCTGCGAAAGAGTAGTAAACTCTCTCGCAGCCTCATAGTCACTTCAAGCGCGCATACGCCTCACTATCAGCAATAGAACTCCATCGGATAGGTCAGGTACGCGTTGGGATCAAGCTGGTCGGCGGTCACATAGCCGGCGGGCGCGTTTATAAGCGCGGGCAGGCGGTTGACTATCGTCGCGCAGGTATGCTCGACCGTTGCGGGCTTTACTACGTGGAACTCGGTATCCGGCTCGCCGGAGATCCACCAGTCGCACATATCGCCATCTTCGGGGCCATAGACCTTACCTATGGTCTCCTCTTCGACGGTTATGCCCTGCATGGTTTCGATGGTCACGACGGCGGACATGCCTATGCAGCGTCCGGCTTCGATCGTCTTGCCCAGAGTGGACGAGAATATGTCGTGATCGATGATATAGGGCACATGCTTCTGAGTGATGGACTTGATGGTCAGACCCAGCTTATTGCATATAGCCTCGCTGGCGTTCCATGCATAGGACGGCTCGAACTCGGCGGGATGCGCTATGTTCTTTTCGAACTCTTCGGGAGTCAAATCGCAGCCGTGCGCATTGGCCAGCGCCAGACCGTACTCATCGACGTTATAGCTATACGCGCCCTTGATCTTGGTGATCTTATTGCAGCCACCGGCAACCAGAGCGACCATGTTGATCCAGAATATATCCTGCATGCCGCTACCGGTTATGGTGCAGCCGGTTTCCTTTGCCAGCGCGTCCAGACGGTTGATCTGTGCCGCGGCGGTCGTCCAGGGGTATATGGCCTCTTCGCAAGTGGTTATGACGTTAATGCCACGGGATACGCACTTTTCTACATGATCGTAGATATCGTTTATGAAGCTGAACAACGTGACGATAGCCACATCGGCGTCGCACTCGTCCAGTACCTTATCCGCATCGTTGGAAATGATCACGCCGGTCTTAAGACCCAGACCCGCGAAGTCGCCTACATCCTGACCCACAACGGCGGGGTTGACATCGATAGCGCCCACGATCTGTGCGCCATGCTCGTGCAGGTAGCGAAGGATATACTTGCTCATCTTACCGCAGCCGTACTGTACAACCTTAATCTTATCCATAGGACATTTCCTCCTTGCAACACCGGCATGCCTTGTGCAGGCTGCCGCTTTCTTTGATGATGTAATTGTACACCCTGCTGTTGCATGAGAGTCAAGCCTTAATCGGGAAAAATTTACGCATTGCGTTTTTTTGCTGAAAACGCCAATCAACAATCAGAATTTGACCGGCACCTGCAGGCGCAAAAACATATTGCGCTTATCGCCGTCAAACACGTTGAACTCGGTCAGCACCTCGCATATGTAATCGCCGCACACTGTCCAGCCTCGCTCGCGGCAGAAGGCCAGGAGTCTGCGCGCATACGGCATTTCATCATCGAAATTATCCAGATAAATGCACGCGAACATGCCGCTATCCATTGTGCATATGTCCTGAAACTGCTCTTTATCCCTATGATCCGCGAATACGAACGTGCTCTTGGGCTTAAACTCGCCGCGTTCGAAGTCTTCCTGAGCGATGGATGTGCCTATGTTATACGAATGTACCTGCGTGAATCCACGCTCCACAAGCGCCTGACGCAGCGCGATAAGCTCATGCTCATACGCCCTTATGTCCTGCTCATAGAAGTTATTCTGGCACGGCTGACCCCATATATAGCGCCTGTCGATATATTCAAGCGCAATTGTGCCCTGCGCGGGCGACTTGCGGTAGCGTTCAATCGACGCAATCGCGCGCTCAACCGCATCATGGCACGAGCGCAGCGCGCGAATCTGCTCGTGCAGCTGCTCATTTTTGCGCGCCAGTATGGTTTCGATGAGCGTTATGTCTTCCTTATGCAGCACATCGCCTATCTCGCCCAGACTCATGCCCAGTTCCTTCATATAGGCAATCATGTCCAGCCGCGCGTTTTGCGCTATGTCATAATAGCGATAGCCGGTCTGAGGGTCCTTATATCGCGGCGAAAGCAGCCCCAAATCGTCATACAGCCGCAGTGTCGCGACTGTTGTATTGTTTATCGATGCCATCTTGCCTATCGGCAGTAGTCCTTCGGTCATATGCTTGCCTCCGTCATTTGATTAAGAACTCTCATCCTTAGGTAGACTTTATCACATTTGAGAGCATATGTCAAAGCGTAATGCGAGGCAGATTGCGCTCAAAAGTAAAGCGGCGTGAATTCCCTGATAAAAGCTCATGGAAACTCATGCCGCTAAAGTTTTTTAAGTTTTATTCCTTGCCCAACGCGCGCAGTATGACCACGCCCGCGAACGATGCAAAGCCGTGGTTCAGGCTACCGCGGCGCACGTCATTGTGTTCCCACAGCGTGCCGGTCAGCCTTGCCATGCCGCCAAAGAAGCCCTTTATCTCGTCAAGCACCTTTGCATTCAAGCCCATGGACAGAAGCAGCTCCATGCGCAGGTATATGCCCATGAACGCGTTGGCAGGCTCTATATCGCGCCCCAGCGCGGCATAGCCCGAGTGATCCGGACCGAAGACGTTCATAAACGCCGACTTGATGCTCGCAAAGCGCGCTTCGTTTATGTCTATCTCGCCAAAGCGCATTGCATAGTACTGGCATGTTTCGGACGTATTTGATGTGTTATGCAGCTTTCCGTCTTCGCCGCGCACAGCGTTGTCCACAAAGAATTCGCCGTCAAATGCCAGGCGAATCGTATTCTTGCGCACGCTTTCGCACTGATCGATGAGCGCCTTATCCGAATAGATAGTGCCCACCGCCTTAAGCACGCGCGAATAGAGGAAGTTTGTCGGATAGTTGACATCGCGCGTCCAATCATTGCAGCGCGACCATTCGACAAAATTCCAGCCGGGCAGCTTTTCAAGCAGACCGTCCTCGTTAAGATACCCACTTAGCATATCGAGCAAATCATAGCACAATTTTCGGAAGTATTCGCGGTCGAGCGCGGGATCGCGCTTGAATGCGTCCTCAAGCTCCAGCACGTACCACATCGCCCACTGCGGTATGAATTCGCCGTTTAATATATCGGACGGATAGCTCATGGGCAGCATGCCGCGCGGTATGCCGTCCACCGCGCCAGCCTGAACGAAATTGCGCAGGAAAGCGCGCTCTATGCGGTTGTCGCCGGTATAGGCAAACTCGGACTGCGATGTGTAATAGCTGTCGCATAGCCAGCCGGCGCGCTCGCGCGTGGGGCAATCCATGAATACATCCAGCGCGTTCTGGCGATATGTTTCGACCGCCGCGCCGTATATTTCATCCAATAACGCATCGCCCGAATCCAGCGTGTCGCGCTCGCACTCGGGGTGCATGAACGTGCGTATGGATGCCGCATTTACGCGCACACAGCCGCTAAGCACGTTGAACTGCATATAGCGCAGGTCTATCGGGTCGAAGTTTTCCAAGTCATAGTGCCCCGCTTTGAGCGTATAGGCAACCATGTGTATGTACTGACCGCCCAGCCTGTCCTTTGGCACATATGCATCCGGGCAATATTCTTCGTAAGAAATTATCAGGTAGGCATCCTCGAGCACGTCCACATCGGCGCGTATAAAGCCTGTATGCGCGCGCCCGAAGTCGACCATCTCATACTCCCCCGCTTTAAGCACGGCCACTTCAAACGGCTTGGGAGCGCGAACGCCTGTAAATTGCAGTGCGGCGTAGTCCAGATACGGCGTCGCTTCCAACTCGTCCATCGGATAGCCGTCGGAGTGTTCGGGCACACCGGCAACGAAGCGGAAGTCTACAGGAGTGCGCTCGCTCATCGTGAACGTGCCACGCGCAGAAGTTTCAATCGGCGGCAATATCTGCATGCAAGGCAGCGGCACTTCTCGCGGCAAAAGTTGCAGGTCGAGCGGCAGTGTATCAAGCTTGCAACTTTCAAGCTCGCCTATGCCGTCATATACCTCAGAGAAATGGCGCTGATACGAAAAGCGCATCACGCGGCGCAGGCGGGACTTATTGATATAACCGTCAAAGTCGTAGCCTGTCGCGGCGAGTATCTCGCCGTCGCATTCCACCTCGGCAAGCAAAAAGCCGCTGTGATTGACGCCATCGAACGAGCGACAGTTATAGCTGCTTAGCTCAATGCGCAGTTGACCGCCGCGCGAAAGCTCAAGCGGCAATGCATCTACGCGCGCGTAGCCCTGCGCGGCGCGCGCCGGACCGTATATCAGCAATTCATCATTGAAATACACGCGGTAGCGCGTTGCGCCCGTAATGCGCAGCTCACAAAGCGCGGAGCGCGCAGGCAACGTACACGTGAATACCGCGCTGACGTTCATTACGTCCTTAAGCCCAGTCGGAAATACCGGTAGTGCCTTTTTAAACATATTGCGGTTTTCCATAGCCTTAGCCCTGCAGTCCGCGCGACTGCCTATCCATGTCCTCTATGACAATGTCGTATATCTCGCCCAGATGTGAGCAGTACTCAAGCACCTTCCACGGCTCGTTGGTGTGGAAGTGTATCTTGATCATCTCGTCATCGCCCACAGCCAGCAGGCAATCGCCCTTAAAGTTCTCGGTAAAGTACTCGGAAATTTTGTCCTCGTCAAGGTCATGACCTTCTATGAGCAGTTGGGTATCGTATTTAAATTCCAGCATTGTGCTTTCCTCCGTATCGGATTGATTTGGTTTTATTATACCACTGCATGTGCTTTCTGACTATATGTAAATCATCGTGGCATGGCTCTTTGGGTTCGGGATGATTACTTTCTTGTGGTCTGCCAATGATTATTTTTTCTTTTTTCGGAAGGCATTTGATTCAACTCTTCGTAAATACAAATAGTAAAAGTAGATTTCCTGATTTTCTTTGCTACGGAAGAGATCTTTTGTTTTCAAACTTCTTTTAGATGAAGATTGCTCTTTAGGAGAAATACTTTCTTTCGGTACGGAATAATCTTCACACGCAAAACCAGAGTGTGTTTCTAAAAGGGAAAGCTGCAAGTTCGAGTGGATTTTTCTTGAGA
>CAYTOU010000193.1:0-5188 GCA_964439295.1 uncultured Oscillospiraceae bacterium | reverse complement strand
AGCGAAGGCGATACCGTGGCAAGTATATATGCCTCGGGCTATTCCGAAAAGGAAATGAGCAACCTTGAGGATATACGTAAGGACATACGCGAGTACTATAGCCAGATATTGGAAAACATACTGGACTCCAATTTGGAGCAGTATAACCTGCTTGTGGCGCAGCGCGCGAGCGAACTGCAGACCATCATTCAGGGCAAGGAGCAGGGCAACCTTCTGACCGTTCAGGCACAGCTTGAACAGGCCATGACCGATAGGCAGGACTATCTGCGCACCGCCAAGCGTGAGGAAACGCAGCTGAGCAATCTCTATCAGCGCGAAACGCAGCTTATGAACTCCATCGCCAGCTGGAAGCGCGACTATACGGCGCCGTGCTCGGGCGTGGTCAGTTTCTATCTGGACGGATACGAATCGCTGCTTTCGACGGATAACTTTGAGCAGCTCACCACATCCGATCTAAAGAGCGTAATACGCGGCGAGCGCCCGTCGGTATCGAACGAGGTGCGCGGCTCTACACCGCTGTTTAAGGTCATAGATTCCACGTCGTGGAGCGTGTTGCTCATTGCCGATAACTCATCGGATATGCCCTCATTAGGTCAGGCGTATACATTGACGCTTGAAGGCTATGAGGATTACGTATACTCGGCGACCGTTACCGACATCAGACGTTTTGACAGCGATACGCTTATTCGCATGGAGATAGATCAGGACGTACTGCCCGCAATCAATCTGCGCACGACAAAGGCATCGGTGGGCACACAGTACGCCGGTCTGCGCGTACCGCTTAATGCCGTATATACCGTGAACGGCGTGCGTGGCGTGTATAAGCATAACGGCGATTCGTATGACTTTATACCTGTCACGGTGACTGCGTCCGATGGCGAGTATGCGCTCATCGAACCGGTGACCGAGGGTGCGGTGTATTCCGGTATGGCAATAGTGATTAAGTAAAACAGTCTAAAACGTGGGAGGTCTTTAAATTGGCTGACGTGGCGGCAAATGTAAGCGCCATACGCAGTGCGATAGATGCGGTGGCCATGGAGCACGTCGATATAATGGCGGTGACAAAGCGCCATACGCCCGAGGAAATAAACCCGCTCGCACAGACTGAGATCGTGCATATAGGCGAAAATCGCGTGCAGGAGTTCATGGAAAAGCGCGAAAAACTCGATCCGCGCTTTAAGCCGCATATTATTGGACAATTGCAGCGAAATAAAGTAAAATATATCATTGAGTGTGTCGAGATGATCGAGAGCGTGGATAGGCTCGAGCTCGCGCAGGAAATAGATCGCCAGGCACAGATGCACGGCGTGGTTATGCCCGTGCTGATTCAAGTGAATCTCGCGCGCGAGGAGCAAAAGGGCGGCGTTTATATAGAGGATTATGAGACCCTGCTCGATTCGGCCTCGCGTCTGCCCGGTATCCGCATAAGCGGGCTCATGGCGACAATGCCCAATGTAGAAGATGTGGAGTCGATACGCCCGCTGTTTCGCGAGATGCGCAATATGTTCATAAGCGAACGCGACAGAGCGCGGCAGGGAGTGGATATGCGCGTTTTGTCCATGGGCATGACGCATGACTATCTCATCGCCGCATCCGAAGGTGCTACTCAGGTAAGACTCGGTCACGCCATATTCGGCTGATGACCGCTTAACCCAATCGGGAGGAATATAAAATGTCTTTTAGCAATGGTTTTCATAAGTTCTTGGACGCAATCGGCATAGTGCGTGATGAATCAGACGCGGACACGCGCTCATATGACAAGCGCAACTATTCCGATGGCAGGGATTTTGCCGACGATGATCAGGGCTATGACTCACAGTCCAATGCGCGCCGCGATACATCCGCCGATACATACCGCGGCTATTCGCGTACCGACAGCCAGTATCAAAGCACGCCCGAAGTGGACAACATGGTCGAGTTCAAGAACATACGCCAGCGTACCGAGCCCACTCCCTCCGCCGATCACCTGCAGCATACCGTCATTCATTACCTGCGCGAGATGTCTGACTGCAAGGACATAATCGACGATTTGCTGGATGATAAGCAGGTCATACTGAACATCGAGGACACCGATGAGAGCATAAAGCAGCGCGCCATCGATACAATTTACGGCGCGTCATACGCTCTGGGCGCAAAGCTCCGCCGTGCATCCCGCGCGACGTACATAATCGCCCCCAGCAGCGTGGTCATTAACGACACCGACGATGCACAGCAAGAGCGCCGCTCGAACAGCAATTACAGCTCCAACATACGCGGATTCAGGAGCTGAATGGTATGATGAGCATTGGCTATCGCATAATTACCGGCATAAATTACTTTTTTAGAATTGTCAATCTGGCGATGACGGTCTACTGTCTGCTCAGCTTCTTTGCGCGCGGCTCGAGCATATATCAGATGCTGGATAGATTCTTTGAACCGCTCAGACGTCCGTTTATGCCCATAACCATGTATCTGGCGCAGCGCGGTTTTCCGTTTGATGTGTCCATAATACTTCTGTGGATTGCGCTCAATATGATTCAGAGCATATTGACTCAGGTGATTTACCTGTTTATGGGTGTGTGGTAATGGACGAAAATGCTGTAATGCTGGCGCACCTCAACGACTGCGCACGCCGCGCATCACGTACGGGGCGCATAACGTTTTCCAACTTCCTGGATCCGGCGCAAGCCGAAATCGCTCAGGCGGCAGCCAATAGCGAGCGCGTGCCACTGGTACTAAGCGGCGGCTATCCGGATGCCGAACGCACGGTAGCGGCATTCGGCTGGCCCGATGACGACGAAATACTCTGGCCCATAATCGTCATGCAGGCCTCGTGGGACAAGCGCTTCTGTTCGTGTCAGCACCGCGATATACTGGGCTCGCTAATGGCTCTGGGCATAGAGCGCGAGTGCTTTGGCGATATAATAATCGATGCGGATAACTCGCGGGCACTGCTGTTCACACTGGATCGCATGGAAAGCTTCCTTACGCAGAACTGGCTTAGCGCGGGACGCGCGACACTGGATGTCAAGCGTCTTGACGATGTGGGCAGTCTTCCACCGCCACGCGGCGAAACCCGCCGAATAACCGTGCAGTCGCCCAGACTGGACGCTGTCTTGGCGGCTGTTATGAACCTGTCGCGTGCCGAAGCGCAGCAGGTGGTGCGCTCAGGCAAGGTGCGGGTCAGCTTTAAGGAATGCCTGAACATAGACCATCAGCTGGACATCGGCGACATAGTCAGCGCGCGCGGTTTGGGCAGGTTTAAGCTGATAGAGGATCAGGGACGCACGCGCAGGGATCGCTTAGGACTGTCCGTGTTTAAGTACGAGGGCAAATAGCGGCGTATTTCCTTAAAAATTGCAAAATTTACTTAAAACATGCGGGGATTAGAAGGAAAATGCGTTGCCTAGGGAGAATATATTCGGTTATATGGAATCATAGGCGCCCAATGAATTAAAGAAATACATAGCAAGATCGAAGGGAGATTTTGATAATGATTACGCTTAACGATATCAGCTCTAAAGTTTTCTCCGACCAGGAACTGGGCTACAGCAAGGACGAAGTTGATGATTTCCTCGATGAGATAGCCAACGACTATTCGGCTCTTATCAAGGAGAACCGTTCGCTCAAGAAGAAGCTGGAGGAGAAGGAAGAGCAGGCTAAGGACGACAGCGCGCTCAACGAGCCCGGCTATCTCAAGAACCTGGAAGCCACTCTGAAGGAGACCCTGCTCACCGCACAGCGCATAGCGGATTCGACCACTGCCGAGGCTAAGAAGAATGCCGAGGAAACCATAGCCGCCGCCGAAGAGCAGGCGCGCACCATCGTTGCCACCGCCAAGGTTGAGGCTGATCAGACCCGTGCAGATCTGACTGAGCTCAAGAAGGCCGCGGACGATTATCGTGCCCGTTTCCAGCGTCTGGTATTGGATCAGGTTCATGTGCTCAAGTCCGACACCGAGCTTTTCTCCGACAAGTAAGCATAGACTTTTATCCACGGCCGCAGGCTCATGCAGACTGCGGCTTTGGGTTTATTTTGGGCAAGTAATGCGTCGATGTGCCCCTTGCGTGGGGCGCGGATTGCAACTATAATCGCGCATATGCGGCGCGGAGGAGAGATAGGATTTGTTTTACGCATTGCTGGTGACTGTGCTGCTTGTGCTGGATCAGTTGACCAAGATATGGGCATCGCACAGTCTGTCCGCAACGATGGACATAATACCCGGCTTTCTGGCATTTGCCTATGCCGAAAATCGCGGCGCGGCATTCGGCATAATGCAGAATATGCAGCCCGTGTTCATTATAATGAGCATTCTGTTTGCGATAGTCGCATCGATATACCTGACAAAGAAGCAGCACGCCCTGCCCGTAATCGCGCAGTTAGGCGGCTGGCTAACCGTGACCGGCGCAATCGGCAACATGCTTGATAGGGCGATACGCGGGTATGTGGTGGACTTTATATACGCATACGGCATCAATTTTCCTGTGTTCAACGTGGCCGATGTATGTCTGACAATTGGTGCGGCTTTGGTAGTGATATACCTGCTGTTTTTTGCCGAGCATGGGCATAACGGCGAAAGGGAGTAGGCGCAATGCAGTACACTGCTGACAAGGCGATTCGCCTTGACGAATTCGTAAAAGAAAATGCGCAGATTACTCGTTCGCGCGCGCAGAAGCTTATCGAGGACGGGCACATACTGATTGATGGCGTCTTACCGACTAAGGCGGGTCAAATGCTCCGCCCGGGTCAATGCATTACCATAGAGATACCCGCGCCCGTCGAGATGACCGCCGTGGCGCAGGACATACCCATAGACATAATCTATCAGGACGACTATCTGGCGGTAGTGAACAAGCCATGCGGCATGGTAGTGCATCCCGCCGCCGGCAATCCCGACGGGACAATGGTAAATGCGCTGCTGGGCAAGCTGGATCATCTATCCGGCATAGGCGGCGAGCTACGTCCGGGCATACTACATCGCATAGACAAGGACACGACGGGTCTTTTACTTGTCGCCAAGAATGACGAAGCGCACACGGCACTTAGCGCGCAGATCGCCGCACACACCATGGGGCGTGTATACCTCGCCATACTTCAAGGCGTACTCAAGCAGGACGAAGGCGATGTGGATGCGCCCATAGGCAGGCATCCTATCGACCGCAAGAAAATGGCGATAGTTCGCGGCGGACGCGAGGCACAGACTCACTAC
>CAYTOU010000192.1:0-5318 GCA_964439295.1 uncultured Oscillospiraceae bacterium | reverse complement strand
GCCTGCGCTATGCCCAGGCGCTGTTTCATGCCTAGGGAGTATTTGCCGACCGCACGCTTGTCATTTGGTTCAAGCCCTACGAGTGTTATCGCATCGCAGACTTCTTTGCGCGTAATTTGACCGCGTATGCTCGCCAGGCGCATCAGATTTTCGTACCCGCTGCATTCAGGCAACATGCCCGGCGATTCAATCAACAGTCCAATGCGCGGCGGGAATTTACGCACGGCGGTGTAGTTGATTCCGTTAAACGTTACACGACCGCTTGCGGGTTTAATGAAGCCGCATATCGTCTTGAACATGACGCTTTTGCCCGAACCGTTGTTGCCTATAATGCCGTGTATATATCCGTCGTCAAACTGCGCCGATACATTTTTGAGTATTTCACGTCGGCTGAGATTCACGCATACGTTTTCAAGCAGTATCATTTGTGCCTCCCGATTTATTACGTCATTCAATGCCATTTAATCGAATGAAAGTTAATTGACGATTATCGTGCGCATCCGTGAAATGAGGCAAATGCACTCGATAGCCGCCGCCATGACGAATACGCATATCGCGCAAACCCATATCAGGCTCAGCCCGCCGCAAACCGCGCTCCCGCGCATGTACATCGACATATCGCAGGGGAGTAGCCGCTGCACATCGCTATTCTGTATAAACATGGGTACCAGCATGAGCACCGCAAACGCCGCCACTCCGCCGCGCTGACTGCCCGTGAGCCATGACAGCGCCAATTGTATTAGTCCCACCATAGCCATGACCAAACCGGCGCGCAACAGTATCTCCAGCATAATTAACCATGTGGCGGGCAGACTGCCGCTATACAAATCGCAATGCGACAACGCCATTTCGGACACCTTTATCAATCGATTGCCCAATATATACGATATGAGCGAGGACGCAACGATGATGATCGCGTAGTACATAAGCGAAATGACAGTCAGTTTTATCGCCTGAAAGCGCCAATAGCTTCTCAGCGCGGCATAGCGCGGCATTATATACCGCTGCATGCGCATGTCGCGCTCGCCACATTCGCCGATGTATACCGACAGCATAAGGTGGGGCATGAGCCAGCGTATTATCTTGCTCATCGATAAGTCGTCAAGCGAGAATTGCTCGATTCCCACCAATAAAGCGAATGCGCCGTCAAACGCGCCGCCCTGCACATACCCGCTTATGCACATCAGTATGCCCACTATTATGTAGTAGCGGAAGCTTCGCGCGCGCAGGGTGTTTCGTATTTCATATATCAATTCATGCCCGATTCGTAGTTTAATTCCGCTCATCGGCTTATTCTCCCTTGTATCTGTACACGCTAAAACAGAACACGACGAATGTTATCGCGAGCATAATCGCACAGAAAGCCAAATGCCTAAAGAATAGGGTATAGCCCTCCGCCCACAGCGCAATATCTGTCGATGCATATATCAAATTGTATATCATATCGCCGCCCAGTCGCTCGGGCAATGCAGTAATGAGTCCGACGAATATAATCGGCGATGCAAGCGTGATATACGCATTGCGCACAAACGTCGACACGACCAGCGCCACGCTCGCCATGACCATGCATATAGGTATCTGCACGAGTATCATGATGAAGTAATACAGCTCGGGTCGCGTGTACGACAGCATTTCCATTGCATTGTATTCAGTCACGACTCTGTACGCTATGTCCTGCACCGGATACAATGTGCGCAGTATCAGATAGAACGCCGCTTCGCCGACCGCAACGCCCAGTGCACCGCATATCGCGTTTGCTATGAATCTGTCCGCGGCAAATCTCATGCGCCCGCAACGCGTAAGGTGATACCTGAGCGCGCCGCACTCTATGTCGCTTATATACGATGTCGAATAGGCGAATGCCGCGGCGATAAACGCAATTGGCGTAAGTCCGCTCTTATATATTGCATTTACGATTAAACTCGATGCATAATACTTTTCGGTATACACATCGGGCAGATAGCTTAGTACCGCCAATAGCATCGGGAACATTGTCATGAGCATTGCGGCAATCATGCCCCTGCCCATGCCGCGCCGCATCTCTTCGCGAAAATTTCTCATGCGCTCATCTCCCAACTATGCATCGGCTTGCAGCATGGACAGCTCAACTTTGCCGCTTATTGCATTAACTATGCTTGCATTGAGCGAGCCCGATGACTGCGTGTATATTTCCCATACAGGATAGAGTATCACGTTAAACGGATCGCCGTATATCGACCGCGTGTGGTATGTAAGCGCAACGCGCTCCACGGTTTCATCGTATGTACAATACTCCGCAAGCGCCTTTAGTGCCTCTTCGGGCGGCACTATGCTTACGCTGTCCCATATGATTTGCGCTTGACCCAATGTGCGCCCCTCTATGCTGAGCATCGTACCGTCGTCGCGCTGCTCGACTACGAGCGAAACGCCGTTATTCGGCACACCGGTGTCCGCGTCAAATGAGAATGTGTTGCTTACGGGCAATTGCTCATATATGGGTCTAATGAGAAGTGACGCGCCGCTATTTATGTAAGTCACTTCGACGTCATTCGATATTAAGCCGCCTTTTTTAAGCATATCCACGATTTCATCGGTAGTGTATACCTTGCCCGGATCGTACATATACGCCTTTATCTTGCCGATTTCGTTTATGTCCAGCGTTCCGTTGTCGTACCATATGAGCTGATACTTTATGTCATAGCCCAGATAGGCATAGCTTTCCACGCTGTCTTCGGCAACCTCAGCGGTGTCGGCATTTAGTCCCAATGCAGTCTGGAGGGCTTGGGTATCGATTTCGCCCTGACTTGCGCGCAGTACGGGTATTTGCTGGACATCGGGCACTTCGACATTTGCATTCACGTGCAATGTGCCGTTTGTGCCGGCTATGTCATATTGTAGTGTTTCGTGTGCGTCATTTAATACCTGCGCTGTGCCGCTGCCATCGGTTTTATAAAAGTCGTTGCTCTTTGCGCGCGATGCGGGCGGCATGCGAAAAGGATATGCCAATGCAGCTAGTACCAAAAGTACCAGGCAAAACCGCACTGCCGCCGGCAATTTTCTGTGTATCACACTTGCGCGCTTCATGACAGCTTCTCTCCGGTATAGGCGTCATATCCGCTGTCTACATATGTGGGAATTGTTTGAGTGTCATCGGTGCTATACCACCATGCCAGCCTGCCTTCGTATGTCGGTCCTACCTTGTAGCACAGGCTTATATCGGTTGCCCCTGCAAGCATGGCATCGTTTGGATTCAGGCGCGTCAACTGATCGGAAGGCAGTATAGTTCCTTCACTCTGCTTTGCGCCCGATACCGTGATTATGTCGCCGTCAAACTCAACTATGCCTTCATCGGTAATGCCGACCGTAAGCCGTGGCATAACCTGCGGCACCTGTTCGGTAGTGCCTATCAGCGGTATATTCTCCCACGCATAAACAAACGAAATCACATATGCGCGCGAACGCTCTTTTGACGCGTCCTCAGGACGCACTTCGGCCACGATAAGTCCGGTATCTTCGGCGATATGCAAATCGGATTGTATGAAATTGCGTGCCATCTCAATGGCTTCGTCCTGAGTGTACTTGCCTTCGGTCTTACTGGGCGGCGGCAAATATGCGCCTTCGCCTTCGGAACGGTATGAAAGTGATATTGAATGATTGCGTTGCATGCTGATATTGTTCTGCGAATACGTATATGCCGATTCGCAGTCGGGAAGTGATCCGGTAGTTACATCAATACTTATTCCCTCAAACGTATACGTTTGAGTACTCAGTGTCAATTCATCGGCTTGATCGCCGTAAAATGCAGCTATCATGGCATCGGTGTCTACTTCGGGCAATGTTATCTCAACGGTGGCGTACTCAGGCGTAGCGGTATTTTCGGCCAGTGCCGTGGACGTGAACGATAGTGCGAATATGGTTATGAGTATGAGAGTGAGTATGGAATGAGAATAGGTGGTGCGTAGCTTTGTCATGCAATATCATCTCCTGAAATTGATTTATCAGGGGGCAATATTGCATGCCCCCATTTGACACGATATTTGAATATCAGGTGTCCGGACTCCATGTTCCGCTGTACGTATACGTAACATCAGCGTCATATCCGGTGGGTGTGCGCATCCTCAGATTGTATACCCATCCGATATTGTCCATATCAGTCAGATATGGGACGTATGTGCGGCTGTTGTCGTTCCATACCTTATTAACTGTACCGGATTTAGATGTTGCACGCTGACCGAAGTATCGCGTCCATAGCTCTGCCCAACCATAGCCGGAGGACATTGTAGTTCCGTTGGACTTAAGTGAGCTGCAACGTACAACGGCGTTGCCCTCGATATACTTCTTGACATCTTCCGTGAGATAACCTGACATTTCGCCGCCACCGTTAATCCTGGCAACGTAGCTACGGTAATTCGTTGTACTGTCCTCTGCCAAAGCGGTGCTGACAGTGAACAACGCAGTAACAGCAATCAGAAAAATCGCAATATATTTACGCATCGATTACGTCCTCTCCTTCATCACGTGATATGCTACATATGTCCTTACACCAAACTATCCCCCGATAGTGTGGCTATCGCCACTGCAGGTGTAAGGATTTGTTTTCTTCCTGCGCATACGCCAATCACCTTCTTTCTTTTATCTTTACCTGAATTATACCACGAATTATAAAACCAGAGTAGCACCAATTTGTTTTAGGAGCTGAAACAAATCGGAGCAGCTCTATCAAAGGAAATTACTTGAACCTGATACCATAATATGGTATAATAATATAAACCGAATGTTTGAAGAGGTATACACATGCTTGACTCTAAACTGGTGACATTTGTCTGTGTTGCGGAAACCGGTAGCTTTAGCAAAGCTGCAAAAGAAACATTTACAACACCAACTGCAATAAATAAACAAATCAGCAGTTTGGAGAAGAATCTAGGGATAAAACTATTTCAACGTACGTACCGTGGACTAACGCTCACCAGAGCCGGTCACAGTCTTTATATGGACGCAAAGCATATTATTCAGTACTATAACGACTCGATAGCGCGCGCTAAGAAAGTTGCTTTCGAAGGGGAAGGTATCATTAAAATTGGCTCCTCGCCCATGACACCGGTGAGGATGCTTTATAGGGTATACTCGAAAATTTGTGAAACAAATCCTGATATAAAAATACAGATCATAAATTTTGTAAATACAAAAGACACAGTAGATAAGATATTTGCGATGTTGGGCAACGAGATGGATGTTATATGTACCAACCTCGATGAGAGAATGCTGTCTTCTTATGATTGCTGTACTACTGAGCTGGCACGTTTGCCGTTTCAGTGCGCGATGTCGTTCCATCATCGCCT
>CAYTOU010000191.1:0-5342 GCA_964439295.1 uncultured Oscillospiraceae bacterium | reverse complement strand
CAAAGTTTCTTTGTTTCTTTCTTTTCAAAGAAAGAAACGTTCCCCCCGTTCTCTTATAGCTTAGAAGCAGCGCCTTCGTCAAGGAATACCGTGACGTTCGGGTGGAACTGAAGGATAGAGGCGGGGAGAGCGGGCGTTACAGGGCCCTTTACCATGCCGTAGACGGCGTTCGCCTTGTCGGCGCCGTTCGCCACAAGGACTACCTTGCGCGCGCGCATGATGGAGCCGATGCCCATAGAGAGCGCTTGCTTGGGTACGTTGTTAATGTCGCCGCCAAAGAAGCGCGCGTTCGCCTGTAGGGTCATAGGTACAAGATCGACTAGATGAGTCGCCTTAGGGAACTCAGTGCCCGGCTCGTTGAAGCCGATGTGCCCGTCGTGACCTATGCCAAGGAGCTGCATGTCAATGCCGCCCGCCGCCGCTATGGCCTTCTCGTAGTCCGCACATTCCTTCTCGGGATCGGTAGTCAGTCCGTTAAGTACATGCGTGTTCTCAAGCTTTATGTTGATGCGGCTGAAGAGATAGTCGTTCATGAACTTGCGGTAGCTCTGCTCTTCGGTAGGCGCCATGCCGTAGTACTCGTCAAGATTGTACGTCGTGGCACGGCTAAAATCAACCGCACCGGCCTCGTATAGCTCCGCCAGATAATCGTATGTCGATATGGGCGATGACCCCGTCGCAAATCCGAATACACTCGTGGGCTTCTCGGTGACCTGCGCCGCAAATAGTAGCGCCGCACGCTGTCCCAGTACTTTGTAGTCCTTGCATACTATAACTTCCATCGCTTGTTTACACCCCTCATACCTTTTTTTCGCCTTTGCCTTGCCGGCAACATATCTACTACATATATTATACAGTACATTGCCCATAATTCAAGCAGTTGCGCTGTAATATTTGCTAAAGCCCACTCATGTTTAATAGTGCAATATTAAATATGAAATAGGGACGCGCTTGCCCCACGGGGACGGATTCGTCACATAAATTTATGTGCAATGGTGTATAAAGGTTCAGCATGGGTGGCATAAATCGCGAAAAGATGTTAGAATAAGGTTAAGGAATGACAATGAATCCGCGTAGCATGAAAGCTAACACGGATTTTGAGCCGCATAGAAATGTGCGGCTGCATCCGCTAATAGAGCAGGTACAGGGGGAATAGTGATGAGAAGAAAAACGTGCATCGCCATGCTGCTTGCAGGCGGGCAGGGGTCCAGGCTGGGTATTTTGACCAAGAATATGGCTAAGCCGGCCGTGCCGTTCGGCGGCAAGTACCGGATAATAGACTTTCCGCTGTCGAACTGCTCCAACTCGGGCATAGACGTAGTGGGCGTGCTAACGCAGTATCAGCCGCTGGAGCTGAACGCGTATCTGGGCTCGGGTCAGCCGTGGGATCTGGATAGGACCAACGGCGGCGTGTTCGTGCTGCCGCCTTACGTGAAGGGTAAGGAAGGCCAGTGGTATCGCGGCACGGCAAACGCGATATATCAGAATATTGGCTTCATAAAGCAGTACGACCCCGAGTATGTAATAGTGCTGTCGGGCGACCATATCTATAAGATGGACTATAACGCCATGCTGCAGCACCACATCAAGACCGGCGCGGACGCGACGATAGCCGTGTTCGAAGTGCCGTGGGAAGAGGCCAGCCGCTTCGGTATAATGAATACCGACGAAACCGGCAAGATAGTCGAGTTCGAGGAAAAGCCCGCAAAGCCCAAGAATAACCTCGCGTCCATGGGCGTGTACGTGTTCTCGTGGCCGGTGCTGCTTAACTATCTGGTCAGGGATGAGGCCGATAAGACTTCCTCCAATGACTTCGGTAAGAACATAATACCCAAGATGCTCGCGGAAGGTCGCGAAATGCAGGCCTATCGCTTCAAGGGCTATTGGAAGGACGTGGGCACGGTCGAAAGCCTGTGGGAGGCCAATATGGACCTGCTCGCCGATCCGCCTAAGTTCAATCTGTACGAGGATCGCTTCCGCATATACGCGCGTAATCCGGTTATGCCTCCGCACTATATCGGCGAGGGCGCGTATGTGCATAATTCCATGGTAACAGAGGGCTGCGAGGTTTACGGAAGTGTCGAGCATAGCCTGCTCTTCTACGGCGCGATAGTCGAAAAGGGCGCGCAGGTAGAGGATGCCGTAATAATGCCCGGCGCGCACGTAATGGCGGGCGCCGTGGTGCGCCGCGCTATCGTGGGCGAAAATGCTGAAATCAACGTGGGCTGCGTAATTGGTGAGGAGAGCGGCAAGATCGCCGTGGTCGGCTCCAACGTGCGCCTGCCCGATAACTTCGTCGTCAAGGCCGGTGAAATGGCCGACGCCGAATTTGTCGCCAAGTCCGAAGGCGGGAGGGAACAGGTATGAAGGATGTAATGGGTCTGATATATACTTCGCGCAACGACCTAAGACTGCGTGAACTGACAATGTCGCGCGCGGTTGCGGCGCTGCCGGTAGTCAGCCGCTATCGCGTGATTGACTTTGTCCTGTCGTCGCTGGTCAATTCCGGCGCGCGCAATGTGGGCGTAATAATGCAGAAGAACTACCATTCGCTGATGGACCATCTGGGCTCGGGCAAAGAGTGGGATCTGCATACCCGCAATGATGGTCTGCATATACTGCCGCCCTACCTTACGCGCGATAACGTGGGCACATACGGTGGCATGCTGGACGCACTGCGCAGCAATCTGCGCTATCTGCGCCGCGCAAAGCAGGAATATCTGATTTTGACTAACTCCGAAACCGTGTATAACATGAACTTCGATGACGCACTGCGCTATCATATCGATAGCCACGCCGATATGACGCTCATTTATACCAAGGCGAATAATATCCGCCTGGATAAGGAAATCACCGAAAGGCATGTCTATTTGGACATAGATAGCCAGGGCATGGTTAAGGACTTCGAGGCAGGTCCGGTCGAGCCGTCCTACGATAACTACTACATGGACGTCATGATAATCCGCCGCGAGCTGCTGGCGCATATGGTCGACCAGGCTGTGTCGCACGGCGAGCACGATTTCGGCAAGGATTTGATTCAGTCGCACGTGCGCTCGGGCAACATGCGCATAATGGGCTATGAGTATAAGGGCTATGCCTGCCGCATAGAGTCCGTGCTCAGCCTGTTCAGATTCAACATGGATATGCTGGACATAAAGACCCGCCACGAGATGTTTAACGCTGCCAACCCGATTTATACTAAGGTTCGCGATGAAGTGCCCGCCAAGTATATGCATAATTCGTCGTCCGTCAACTCTCTGGTCGCCGATGGCTGCGTGATTGAGGGTCATATCGAAAACAGCATACTCTTCCGCGGCGTGCGCATCGGTCCCGGTGCAACCGTCAAAAACTCGATTATCATGCAGGATACCGAGATACAGCAAAACGCCGAGGTCGAAAACGTCATACTGGATAAGCAGGTCACGATTAAGCGCGATGGCCGCCTGATAGGTCAGCCGTCCTACCCGATAGTGATCGCCAAGGGTACCACACTGTAAGCATTGTAAGCGGGGTCCTAAAGCCCCGCTTATCTATACTAGACCTAAAAATCCCAAAAATGCGCATAACTTTCAAATTGTTGTGCTGGACTAAACAGTCATAACGTGATATCATAAATATGGTTCAGAATGCATTTTTGGATTAGTGACAGAGAGGGTGGTTATATGATGAAGGTATTGTTTGCCGCATCAGAGTGCGTTCCGTTTGTTAAAACCGGCGGTTTGGCCGACGTAGTGGGCGCGCTGCCGAAGGAAATACTCAAAAACAACGTGGACGTGCGCGTGATATTGCCGCTCTATCGTGAGATACCCAAGTCCTGGCGCGATAAGATGACGCATAAGCTGTACTTTTACGTCAACTTGGGCTGGCGCAGACAGTACTGCGGCATAGAAGAGCTGGTATATGAGGGAATAACCTTCTATTTCGTCGATAACGAATACTATTTCGGTCGCCCGTACGTGTATGGTCTGGGCGGCGATGAGGGCGAGAGATACGCCTATTTCGATCGCGCCGTGCTGGAGGCGCTGCCGCATATCGGCTTTAAGCCCGACGTGCTGCACTGCCACGATTGGCAGACCGGTATGATACCCGTGCTGCTCAAGAGCCAGTATCAGACGCTCGATTTCTACCGCGGCATAAAGACGCTGTTCACCGTGCATAACCTGCAGTATCAGGGCGTTTTCTCGATAGACTACATCGAGGATCTGCTTTCGCTGGGCACATGGGCGTACACGTCCGACAATATCGAGTTCTACGGCGGCGCCAGCTTCATGAAGGGCGGTCTGCGCTTCGCCGACTACGTATCCACGGTAAGCCCGACTTACGCGCTGGAGATACAGTCCAGCTACTACGGCGAGCGGTTGGACGGCCTGCTGCGTTCGCGCGGCAATAAGCTGGTGGGCATACTCAACGGCATAGATACCGAAGAGTATAACCCGGCAACCGATCCGCTGATATACTCCAACTATTCGCTGCGCGCGCCGGCTAAGAAGAAGGAAAACAAGACCGCGCTGCAGGAAGAGCTGGGACTCAAGGTCGATCCCAATGTGCCGCTCATCGGCATGGTAGGACGCCTGTCCAGCCAGAAGGGTCTGGAGCTGGTCGAGTGCGTGCTGCCCGAACTTATGGCGACCGGCGCGCAGATTGCCGTGCTGGGCAAGGGCGACGACAAGTACGTCGACCTGTTCAACTGGGCACAGTGGAAGTATCCGGGACAGCTGGCTGCCCGCATAGAGATGAGCCATCCGCTGGCGCATAAGATTTACGCCGGCGCGGATATGTTCCTGATGCCGTCCATGTTCGAGCCGTGCGGCCTAAGCCAGATGATTTCGCTGCGCTACGGCACAATCCCGATAGTGCGCGAGACCGGCGGACTCAAGGACACCGTGCAGCCCTACAACGAATTCACCGGCGAGGGCAACGGCTTCACGTTCACCAACTTCAACGCGCACGACATGCTGCACGTGGTGCAGCTGGCACTGCGCATATATTCCGACGACAAGAAGGTCTGGAATATGCTCATAAAGCGCGCCATGAAGGGCGCGTACGGCTGGGATCACTCGGCGCTGGATTACATTAACCTGTATAAGCTGCTGGTTAATGGCGAAGAGGCCGCCGAGCCCGCCAAGAAGGAAGCCGCGCCCGCCAAGGCGCCGCGCGCCCGCAAGGCCGCGCCCAAGGCTGCCGCACCCGTGCCTAAGACCGAGGAGAAGGACGACGATCCGGGCATGGCGGAAGAGTAAGCGATAAGTGACGTTGATTCGGGAAAGTGCGTTTGCGCTTTCCCGTTTTTTCTTTTAGCGGTTAGCCGTTAGCGGTTAGCTGTTAGCTTGAGTTAGTGCGCG
>CAYTOU010000190.1:0-5361 GCA_964439295.1 uncultured Oscillospiraceae bacterium | reverse complement strand
GGCCGAAGGCGAAAGGCTTTTCTTTGCAGCTTTCTTTTCTCCAGAAAAGAAAGCGCGTTCCCCTCGTTCCCTCAAACCATCACTCCACAAACGCCTTGTAAATAGCGCGGATGGCCTTTTCGAAATCGGCGACATCGACGCCGACGATTATGTTCAGCTCGCTGGAGCCCTGGTCTATCATGCGTACGTTGATGCGGTTGTAGGCGAGGGCGGTGAATAGGCGCGCGGCGGTACCGAAAGCACCCGACATGCGGCGACCGACAGTCGCGATTAGCGCCAGATTGCGCTTTAGCTCGATTGTGTCGGGCTCAACGGTCTCGCGTATGCGGTTGAGTAGCTCTTCTTGATGTATGTTGAAGTCGTTGTCGTTTATGACTACGCACATCGTGTCAATGCCGGTGGGCAAGTGCTCAAAGCATACGCCGTATTCCTCAAGCGCGCTTAGTACGCGGCGACCTACGCCTAGCTCGCTGTTCATCATGGCCTTGTCTATCGATATAATCGTAAAGCCCGTGTGACCCGCTATGCCGGTTATAGGCGTGTCTATTTCGCTGGGCATAGCGTTTTCACTGGATATGTCGCATACGATCATAGTGCCGGGGTCGGACGGGTCGTTCGTGTTGCGAATGTTTGTGGGTATGCCCGCACGTCTAACCGGGAATACGGCGTCCTCGTGAAGTACCGTCGCACCCATGTAGCTAAGCTCGCGTAGCTCGCGGTAGGTTAGCTGGTTTATGCGGCGCGGATTGGGTACTATGCGCGGGTCCGCCATTAGGAAGCCCGATACGTCGGTCCAGTTCTCGTACTTTTCCGCATCGACCGCGCGCGCAACTACTGCGCCCGTTATGTCCGATCCGCCGCGCGAGAAGGTCTTGACCTGACCGTCCGGCATGGCACCGTAAAAGCCCGGTATTACCGCATAGTCGTGCTTTTTCAGTTCCTCGCCGACGACAGTGTTAGTCAGCTCAGCCATGAACTGACCCTGCTGTGAAAACATAAAGCAGCATGCCGGATCGACAAAGTCCCAGCCTAAATAGTTGGCAAGTAATTGCCCGTTTAGGAATTCGCCGCGCGATGCCGCATAGTCGCTGTTGGGGTGGATGAGCATCTCGCGCTTGACCTGCTGGAGTATGGGCGTAAGGTCTATCGTGAGTTTAAGCTCATCGGCTATGTCCATATATCGCTTGACGACGGGCGCAAACGCCTTTTCGAGATTCGCCGCCGCATCTTCGGGCGTTGAATTTACCACCGCATTGTGGCAGGCATAAAGCATGTCGGTTACCTTTATGTCGTCCTTTGAACGCTTGCCGGGCGCGGAAGGCACTACAAAGTGGCGATCCGGATTGGAAAGCAGTATATCCCGTACCTTGCGGAACTGTCCTGCATCGGCAAGCGAACTGCCGCCGAACTTCGTTACGATTATGCCCATTGTATTATAACCCCTCTGCTGACCGCGGGTTTACCCCTTGCGGCTAAACTGTGTGTTGCTAAACTTATTTCGCGCGTGCGCGTCTCCACTCGTCGCGCAGTACGCTCATGATTATCGTGTCGCGGTACTCGCCGCATGAGAATGTGTCCTGACGCAAAATCCCCTCGCGCACAAAGCCGCACTTTTCGTAGCACGCTATCGCGCGCGCATTGTCGGAATAGACGCGTAGGTGCACGCGGTTTAGGTTCATGTAGTCAAATGCCAGCTCAAGCAAAAGCCCTATGGCCTCGCTGCCGTAGCCCTTTTGCTGCTGCTCGGGATCCAGCACAATAGCCATCTCCGCCTTGCGCGAATAGTCGGTTATGTGCACAAGGTCGCATTGCCCTAAGTAATCGTTGGTCATTATGTTCGCGATTACAAGGTGTACGCCCGGATTCTTGCCCGTGAGTATGGAATCTAAGAAATTCGCCGTCTGATCCCACGTGTGGGGTAAGACAAACGTGTCCGATAGATACCGCGTCGTATCCGGATCGGTTATCCACCTGCGCATGGGCTCAAGATCGCTTTGCGTGAATTCGCGTAGCATTACGTTTTTACCGAACATGCGGGGCATGATAACGCCTCCTTTAGCGGTATGCAAAAACCGTACAAATTTCCTAGAATATCTTCCATTGTACAACAGAAATTTGAGTAGTCAATAGAGTTTACCAAATGTTTTGAAGGGCTTAACCCCTTCATGGTATGATTATACAATCGAATAAACTGCAGAGGTGGAAAAATCATGGATTTTAAGAGCATGATTGCCGAAGAAATCGTATCGGCACTTGATATAGCATTCGGCAACGCTCCTTTGAGCGCGGACGAAATCGCCGGTTTGCTCGAACTGCCGCCCGACAGTGCAATGGGCGATTACGCCTTCCCGTGCTTCAAGCTTGCGCGCTCGCTGCGCAAGGCGCCGCCCATGATAGCGGGCGAGCTGGTTAAGGTCATAAACGCCGACTTCTTGAGCCACACAGAGGCCGTTGGCGGCTATCTGAACTTCTTTATCGATAAGGCACTCTATGCCTCCACGATAATCGGTCAGGTGCTCAAAGAGGGCGAAAAGTACGGCTCCAGCGATATGGGCGCGGGCAAGACCATTTGCATAGACTATTCATCGATTAACATTGCCAAGCGCTTCCATATAGGTCACTTGTCCACAACCGCGCTGGGCAATGCGCTGTATAAAATATACTCTTTCCTGGGCTATAAGTGCGTGGGCATAAACCATCTGGGCGACTGGGGCACTCAGTTCGGTAAGATGATCGCCGCGTATAAGCACTGGGGCAGCCGCGAGATGATCGAACAGGGCGGCGTACAGGCGCTGAGCGATCTGTATGTGCGCTTCCATGCCGAGGCAGAGAAAGATCCTTCACTGGATGATGAGGGCCGCGCATGGTTTAAGAAGATAGAGCAGGGCGATGAAGAGGCCGTCTCTATCTGGCAGTGGTTTAAGGAGCTTACGCTCAAGGACGCCAACCGCGTGTACGACCTGCTGGGCGTAAAGTTCGACTCGTATAACGGCGAGGCGTTCTATGAGGATAAGATGGAGCCCGCTATAAACGAGCTGCGCGAAAAGAACTTGCTAAAGGAATCCGATGGCGCGTACGTCGTCGATCTGGAAGAGTACGGCATGCCGCCTTGCCTGATACTTAAGTCGGACGGCACCACGCTGTACGCTACGCGCGATCTGGCGGCGGCGTTCTATCGCAAGAAGACCTATGACTTCACCAAGTGCCTGTACGTCGTCGCGTACCAGCAGAACCTGCACTTCAAGCAGCTGTTCAAGGTAATCGAGCTGATGGGCTACGATTGGGCGAAGGACATGGAGCATGTCGCATTCGGTATGGTGTCCTACGAAGGTCAGGCGCTCTCCACACGTCACGGTCACGTGATTTACCTTGAGGATCTGCTCAAGCGCTCCATCGAGAAGGCGCGCGCTATAATCGACGAAAAGAGCCCCAATCTGGAGGACAAGGACGCCGTTGCGCGTAAGGTCGGTATAGGCGCGGTCGTGTTCTTCGCACTGAGCGCGGGACGCATAAAGGATATAGACTTCTGGTGGGATCGCGCGCTCAACTTTGAGGGCGAAACCGGTCCGTATGTACAGTATACCTATGCAAGGTGCTGCTCGGTACTGAGCAAGGCGCCCGCAAACCTGCCCGAGGCGGACTATAGCACGCTGTCCGATGCCGAGGCACAGGACATAGTAAGGCTGCTGGAGCAGTTCCCCAAGCTTGTCAAGGAAGCCGCGCAGCGCAACGAGCCTTCTATCATCACGCGCTATACCGTTGATCTGGCGCAGGCGTACAACAAGTTCTACTATGAGCATCGCATACTGGATTGCGAGCCCGCGACCAGCGCAGCGCGCCTGGCGGTGACCAAGGCGGCACGCGATGTCATAGGCACCGGTCTTAAGCTGATAGGCGTGGAGCCTACCGAAAAGATGTAACCGTAAAAGCAATGCGCATTGGGCGAATGTCGTTTTTCCGCTCAATGCGCTTTTTTAGTGTCGCAGAGTTTACTCTGCGGTCAAAGCGAAAGGCGGTCAAAATCATGAAAATACGCAATGCCACAATGGACGACTTAGACGCAATAGCCGATGTAGAGAGCGAGTGCTTTCCCAAAAACGAGGCCGCCACGCGCGAACAGCTGCAGGCGCGGCTTAAAGCATATCCCAACCACTTCTGGCTGCTTGAAAACGACGAGGGTAGGGTGGTGTCGTTCGTGGACGGCATGACCACCGACCTGGATATGCTCACCGACGAAATGTACGAAAACGCCGCTATGCATGACGAAAGCGGCGCATGGCAGATGATATTCGGCGTCAATACTCTGCCCGAATACCGCGGCAGGGGCTGCGCTGCCGCACTGCTTAAGTGCGCAATAGCCACAGCCGCCACGCATGGCAGGCGCGGGCTGGTGCTAACGTGCAAGGATGAGCTCATGCACTACTACGCCAAGTTCGGCTTTAAGGACGAAGGCATATCAAGCTCCACGCATGGCGGCGTGGTGTGGCACGACATGCGCCTTGAATTCCCGAAGGCTTAATTACAGCTATAAAAAAGCTCCGCATTCGAATTGGAATGCGGAGCTTTTTTATGCAAATCGAACGATTAGCCTGCCTCGTTCTGATAGGCAACCAGTGTGGCATCGTGTACGCCTTCCTGATCCAGTATGGCGTTAATCAGCTTGGTGGAGTTCTCTACGCGCACTTCAACGGTCATCTCGACGCCCTGACGGGTGACGGTCTTGCTCTTGAGATGGCGGAAGCGCAGCGAGCGCAGTACCTTTTCGATTGCCTGCTCGGCGTAGTCATCGTAGTGCATGACAAGCAGGTAGCTGTCTTCCTTCTTGACCTTGACGGCGTTGAGCACGAATATCAGTAGGGCAATCGCGATTGCGACGATAACGGCGATGAGGAAATAGCCCGCGCCCAGCAGTATGCCCATGGTAAGTGCCCAGAACATGTACGCGGTATCGAGCGGGTCCTTTACGGCCGTCCTGAAGCGGACGATGGACAATGCGCCGACCATACCCATGGACAGCTCAAGCGATGACTTAATGCACATTACGACAGGGGTCGTTATGAGTGTCAGCATGACGAGCATCATGCCCATGTTGCGCGAGTACATTACGCCACGGTAGTTGGCATGATATACCCAGAATATGAATACGCCTATCGCGAACGCGAAAAGTATCGCCAGCAGTATGCTGATAACGTCCAGATTACCCTGGGAGAAATACTTGGCGAGGTTGCTTGACGTGATGGTTGTGGTTTCGCTCATGGGGAGTCCTCCTTGCAGCTTTATCTTAAATCTATGCAAACTGAGCTTAGAAAGCGCAGTTCGGCTCGAATCTGCGGCACAGCGTGTACTTGGATATCGCGCTGC
>CAYTOU010000189.1:0-5393 GCA_964439295.1 uncultured Oscillospiraceae bacterium | reverse complement strand
GCTACCCCACGCCGTCCCCTAATACATCTCAATCATCTCGCGCTTGCGCTCAACCATTTCGTCAACGCGCTGTATGTAGAGTTCTATGTTGCGTACATTCGCGGCGCGCTCTATGCGGCGGTGCTCGGGGAAGATCCACTTGCTGATCGCGCCGGCGCCCAGGGCCAGGTTATGGGTTGTCTCTTCCATCACGTCGATGTTGTATAGACAGGCCTTGCCCGGCTTGGCGTAGCCTACGTTTTCCAGATTGCCCGCCATATACTTCTGGCGGTAGAGATAGTAGGGCTTATAGCCCGCTTCGGTTGCCATATCGCGCGCCTTTTCGACCATGCCCGCCGCCTGATCGGCGTCCACCTGGGTGTAGTTCTTTTCGTGCAGCTTACTCGCGCGCTTTATCGCAAGCGTGTGTACGGTCACACTGTCGGGCGCCAAGTCGCATACGCCACGCATACTGCGCTCAAATACGTCCATGTCCTCATCGGGCAGTGCCGCAATCAGGTCCATATTGATGTCGGTAAAGCCCATGCTGCGCGCAAGCTCGTACGCCGCAATCGTGTCGCGCGTCGTGTGACGGCGTCCGATTAGTTCAAGCGTGCTGTCGCATAGCGTCTGCGGATTTATCGATATGCGCGTAATGCCCGCGTCGAGCAGAACCTGCAGCTTATCGCGGTCTATCGTGTCCGGTCGCCCGCCCTCGCATGTCCACTCGATTGAGCCCGGGAACTCGCGCTGTGCCGCGGCAATCACGCGCCGCATCTGGTCGGCGCTTAGTGCGGTAGGCGTACCGCCGCCCATGTATGACGCGCGCACAGTGTAGCCATGCTCGCGCATCATGCGCCCGGTCAGCTCTATCTCGCGCATCAGTGCCGCTATGTACGGCTCGACCAGTGTGCCGCGCCCCAGCTCATCCGACGCGAACGAACAGTACGTGCAGCGCGTCGTGCAAAAGGGTATGCCTATGTATAGGTCGAATTGGTTGTCCGGATGGTCGATTAATGGACGCTGCACATCCACTATGCCGCGCAGCAAAGATGCCTTGCGCGGACTCACGTCAAATGTGCCCTCCAGCCAGTCCATTGCCTGATCGGCGTTCATGCCGCGCTCCATCGCCTCGTATATAAGGCGCGTGGGACGTATGCCGGTCAGTGACCCCCACGGCGGACGAATGCCCAAGTGATCGCGCAAAAGCTGATACAGGGTGTGCTTTATAAGGCGCTTTAGCTGCTTTTTGTACTCCAGCGCATCGCCCGCGGGTATGTCCATTTCGCCCGCGCGGCTTGCGCCCTCGTACGTGAACACCTCGCGCCAGCGCCCATCCGCTTCCTCGTGTACGTGCTCAATCACGCGCCCGTCGCGCGCGTCCGCTTCGTTGGGATCGCCCGGCATGCGTATCTCGGGCGCGGATATGAATAGACGTATTACCTCGCATATGTCGTTAAAGAACTCGGGCAGTTGAGTGACAAGTATCATCGGCCGCTTACCTCATGCTCAATAGTCGTTTCGGGTCCGTGTCCGGGCAGTACGCGCGTGCTGCCGGGCAGTGTGTACAGCTTGCGCAGTGAGCGGCGCAATTGCAGTGATGAGCCGGTCGGGAAATCCGTGCGCCCGAACGCCTCGTAGAATATCGTGTCGCCCGACAGCAGTATGCCTTCATCGGGCAGATAATAGCTCACCGAGCCCGATGTGTGACCGGGCGTGTATATAACCTCGACATCCAGCCCGCATATGTCCATATGTGCGCTTTCCAGCACATCGAGCGGACAATCGGCTTCCACCTGAGTATGCTCTATTCCCGGGCGTCCCATGGATTTATTCAAGTCGGTCAGCATGCCGGCATCGTTGGGGTGAATATGTATATGCGCGCCGGTCATGCGGTGAAGCTCTGCGACCGCCTCAATGTGGTCAAAGTGTCCGTGCGTCAGGAGTATATCGCTTAGCTTACAGCCCTGCGCCTCGCACGCCGTTACTATTTCGTCCGCCGCCCCGCCGGGGTCGACTACGAACGCCTTATGCGTATCCTTTACGCACACTATATGAGCATTTTCGGACATGGCATTTGTGACTATCGTCTGTATAATGACCTGCATGTCAAAACCCCTTTTTCGAGTCGAGCAGTATTGTTACCGGTCCGTCATTGACCAGTTCCACCATCATATGAGTGCGGAATCTGCCTGTTTCAACCTTAAAGCCGTCATCGCGCAGCGCGCTGACCAGCTTTTCATACAGCGCGTCCGCGTAGTCGGGCGCCGCCGCGTTTGAGAAGCTGGGACGCCTGCCATGACGCGCATCGCCCAGCAGTGTAAACTGACTGACCAAGAGGATCTCGCCGCCCACGTCCTTTAGCGACAGGTTCATTTTGCCTTCGGCATCCTCAAATACCCTAAGTCCCGCAATCTTACTGCGGCAGTATTCCATATCGCCGTCGCCATCGCCCTGCTCCACGCCGCACAGCACCATGAAGCCGCGACCTATGCTGCCCACCGTTTCGCCGTCCACGCTGACGCTCGCGCGCGAGCACCTTTGCACAACGCATCTCATATGCAGTTATCCTCCCGCTGTTTTTCCCATACACTTCCATTATACAATATTTGAGCGATTCGGCAAGGGCTTTCGCTAGCCAATGGGCAAAAATGCCGCCACTGCCGCGCACAGTATCGCGGGCAGCAGATTAGCCACGCGAATCTTTTTGCCCCAGACCAGATTGACGCCCACGCAGAATATAAGCGCCGAGCCGACCAAGCCGATATAGTTAAGCGCCAGCTCGGTCATGAACGGCTTTATGAACATCGCGAACACTGTTATGAGCCCCTCGAACACGAACACGGGCACTGCGGAAAATACGCAGCCCTTACCCATGGAGCAGGTCATTACCATTACTATTATAAAGTCCAGCACGGCCTTTGCCGCCAGGACCGACCAGTCGCCCGATATGCCGTCATTGAGCGCGCCGACAATCGCCATTGCGCCAATAGACACGGTCAGCGACGCGGTCACGAATCCGTCCACGAACGACCCATCGCCCGACGAGCCGGTCTTTTGTTTAAGCCACACGCCGAACTTTTCAAACCAGCGTTCGATATTGAGTAGCTCGCCGACCGCCGCGCCTATTACCAGGCACACGGTAAGCAGTATACTCTGACCCGATGTGAGCGCGCCTTCGCTTATCGAGAGCATTTTTTCCATTGCGCCGGCGATGCCTATCATCAGCACGCTTACGCCGCAGGTCATTTGCAGCGTTTCCTGAAGTCGATCATTCATGAATTTACCGCCGCAAAGACCTATTATGCCGCCCACGACTATTGCGCCCGCGTTTATAATTGTACCCAAGCCTATCATACCGTTCGCCGCTCCTTTGCCATAAGCAAAATACGCCTTAATTTCGCATAATCAAATATAGACGTGTGCGGCTTAAAAGTCAACGCAGCATAAGGCAAATATCGCGTTACATAAATCCGCGCATGCATTATGCGGACAATTTACACAGCAATTTACGGCTAATTTTCAGGCGCAGTCAAAAATAAACTTGCAATCGGCGCGAATGTTTGCTATAATACATAGGCACGGTTGATCAAGTGTGCCGTGTTTAATACATGACATGCCGATGTGATGGAATTGGCAGACGTAACGGACTCAAAATCCGTCGCTGGCGACAGCGTGCCGGTTCGACCCCGGCCATCGGCACCATACGCCGCCCGTGCATATGCACGGGCGCAATTTGAATTAAGCGCATGCGGTTTTACCGCAATATCGAGAGGAGATTATAACCATGAAGCATATTCAGACCATTCAGCCCGCTTGCCTCAAGAACAGCGCCATCCACGGCGGCTGCGGCGAGTGCCAGACTTCCTGCCAGAGCGCCTGCAAGACTTCCTGCACTGTTGCCAACCAGAAGTGCCAGCAGAAGAACAAGTAAGGCCGGTTTTATAGGCATTGAAGGCCACCGTTTATCGGCAGGCCTTTTTTCATGTTTACACGTCAACGTGTGTGTGCCCATGTGGCACGGTATTTAAAGAGAGGATAAGATATGCTGCATGTATTCAAGGCGCTGGGCGCCATGATCGTGATGGATGTCGATTCGGGCAGCGTTCACATGGTGGACGAGCCCGCGTTTGAAGTGCTCAGCCGCATAGAAACGATGGAGCCCGACGCCATAGTGGACGAGCTCAAGTCGCGCTTTGATGAAACCGAATTGCGCGAGATACTATCCGAAGTCGACGAGATGAAGGCCGCGGGTCAGCTTTTGACCAATTACGACTATTCGGGACTTGAGATAAAGACAGCGGGCACGGTCAAGGCGATGTGTCTACACGCCGCGCACGACTGCAATCTACGCTGCAAGTACTGCTTTGCCGACGGTGGCGACTACCACGGTCAGCACCGCATGCTTCTGCCCTACGAAGTCGGCGCAAAGGCTCTTGACTGGCTAATCGAGCATTCGGGCAGCCGTCACAATCTCGAAGTGGACTTTTTCGGCGGCGAGCCGCTTATGAACTGGGAAGTCGTAAAGCAGCTGGTTGCCTACGGTCGCAAGCGTGAAAAGGAAGCGGGCAAGCATTTCAACTTTACGATAACCACGAACTGTGTTGCCCTGACCGACGACAAGATGGAATTCATCAATCGCGAGATGAAGAACATCGTTCTATCGCTTGACGGGCGCAAGTCGGTACACGACTTCATGCGTCCCACCGCGAACGGCAAGCCGTCATACGACTTGATTCTCCCGCGTGCGCTGAAGATGGCTCAGTCGCGCGGCGACAAGGAATACTATGTACGCGGCACATACACTGCGATGAACCCGGACTTTTCAAAGGATGTACTCGCCCTACACGACGCGGGCTTTGAGCAGATTTCGGTTGAGCCGGTTGTTCTGACCCCGGATTCTCCGTACGCTCTACGTCAAGACCAATTGCCGATGCTAAAGCAGCAGTACGAAGAGCTAGGTCAGGAATACATACGCCGCCGTGCCGCGGGGCATTTCCTAAACTTCTTCCACTTCAACGTAGACCTAAACGGCGGTCCGTGCATACGCAAGCGCTTAAGCGGCTGCGGTTCAGGCGACGAATACGTTGCGGTCACGCCGGAAGGCGACATTTACCCCTGTCATCAGTTTGTCGGCCGCGAAGGCTACCGCATGGGCAGTGTGCTTGACGGTTCTTTCGACACCGAGATACAGAAGCGTTTTGCCGCGAACCATGTCTTGAACAAGGAAAAGTGCCGCTCCTGCTGGGCGCGCTTCTACTGCTCGGGCGGCTGCGCTGCCAACGCGCACCTACTCAACGGCGACATATCCAAACCTTACGACATGGAGTGCGAACTGGAGCGCAAGCGTCTGGAATGCGCCATTGCCGTCTACGCCATTGAGCGCGAAAACAAGCTCAAGGAGCAGGAGCAGG
>CAYTOU010000188.1:0-5495 GCA_964439295.1 uncultured Oscillospiraceae bacterium | reverse complement strand
TCATCAGAAAGGCCGCAGGCAAATAAAGTTTTCTTTGCAGCTTTCTTTTTCAAAAGAAAGCGCGTTCCCCTCGTTCCCCTCGTCCCTACGCCTTCTTCATGTGGCAAGTGAAGGTAGAGCCGGCGCCGGGTTCGCTTTTCAGGGTGATTTGGCCGCCGTTGTTTAGGACTATGTGCTTGACTATGGAGAGGCCTAAGCCGGTGCCGCCGCTCTTGCGTGAGCGGGAGGGGTCGACGCGGTAGAAGCGCTCGAATACGCGGGACTGCGCTTGCTCGTCCATGCCGATGCCGTTGTCGGATACCTCGATTAAGCCGTCGCCGACCGAGAGCTTCACCCAACCGCCTTGCACACCGTAGCGTATAGCGTTGTCAACTAGGTTGTAGATGAGCGTCCATATCTCGCGCGGCGCACCTAACATGCTGCCCGCGCCGGATACGTCGATTGTGATGGACTTTTGTGAGGCAAGCTGCTCAAGCGACTCCCGTACCTCGCGCGCAAGCTGCCCAAGATCGATTACTTCCTCGGGCGCGTGCGTGTCGTCCTCAAGGCGCGATAAGTAGAGTATGTCGTTTATGACGCCTAACATGCGGTCGCTCTCGGACGCTATGCGATGTAGGTACTCGCGCTGCTTGTCCGGATCGGTCACACACCCTACACTCATTAGCTCCGCAAAGCCCTTGATTGAGGTCAAAGGCGATTTCAGCTCGTGCGATGCGTTCGCCACAAAGTCAGTGCGCATGCGCTCGGTGCGGCGTACCTCCGTGATGTCGGTCTGTAGCTTCTCTATGCGCGTCGCAACACCCTGCAGAACCGGCTGTAGCTCCTCAAATGTGTCCACACTTAAAGGCTGCCCGCTTTCAAGCATGTCGTCAAGCGCGCGTATCGCCTGAGTAAAGCGCGACGCGAATCGGTTGGCAAACATGATGACGCCCGCGGTCAGTATCGCGGCTAATAATAGCATAATCGGTAGCATGTCGTATACTACGGAATATGCCGATTCGCTGAGCGTGCTTAGACGCAGAACGTAACTACCCACCTGCCGCGCACAGTATATCATGCTTGAGCCCATGCTCTCGCTCGTGCGCTGCGCAAAGCCCGTGCCGCCATTGAGCGCAGTCTTGAACTCCTCGCGCTCGGAGTGATTCTCCATGTCGCCCGATGCTTCCGAATCGTATATGACGTTGCCGTCAAGGTCGATTAGAGTGGCGCGTACGTTGGACTCGGCACAGCTTTGAGCCAATTGCTCTTCGGTTAGAGTGCCTTCGCCGTATAGAGCCTCGGCCATGTCCAGTAGGGATGTCAGCTTGTCACGCGCCGACTTGACCGACGCACCCGCGAACGCCGCAATGCACCCGCCCAGCATGGCAAGTATGACCACCAACGCGGTGCATTCCAGCGCGCGGCGCATGTACTTTTTCATTATTCGTCACCCTTGTTGAGCTTGTAACCGTAGCCGCGCACGGTCTGTATAAAGCGTGGATGCTCGGCATTGTCGCCCAGCTTCTGCCTGAGCGAATGCACATGGAAGTCCACAGTGCGCGTGGTGTCGCCCTCAAAATTGTAGCCCCATACCTGCGTGAGCAATTGATCGCGGCTGAGCACTAAGCCGGCGTTTTTGTACATGTACTCAAGTAGCTCAAACTCTTTAAAAGTCAGCTTGACTTCCTTGCCGTCGCGCCTTACCTCGCGGCGACCGAAGTCGATTTCGTTGCTGCCCAGACGCACAGCGCCCACCGACGCGGGCACGCGCCGAAGCGCGGTCTTTACGCGCGCCTGAAGCTCAAGCACGCCGAACGGCTTTGTTATATAGTCCTCTGCGCCCAGCTCCAGACCGCGTACCTTGTCTATCTCCTCGCCCTTGGCGGAGAGTATTATGCACGGTATGCCCGCTGTGCTCGGGCGCGCCTTCCATTCGCCCAGCAGCGTCAGACCATCCTTGCCCGGCAGCATTATGTCCAGCAGCAGTAGATCGGGCACTTCACCCGAATTAATCAGGCGTTCAAGCCCCGCGCCCGACTCCATCGTGCGCACATCGTGACCCGCCGCGCCCAGTACAGCCGCTATCAATGCGGAAATGCTCTCGTCGTCCTCGACTACGTATATTCTGGACATAAGTTCCTCCCTACTTGCGCATTACAGTATGCGCTGATGCTTGTGCATGCCCGTGACCAGGAATTCAACCCACTCGGCTATGTTCTGCGCATGATCGCCTATGCGCTCCAGATACTTGACTATCATAAAGAAGTCCAACCATAGGGCCGCGTCCTTGGGGTCCTTGTTGATCCTGCCAATCAAGTCCTCGCGCGCCTCCATGAATAGGCGGTCGATTTCGTTGTCGGCCTCTATTACCGCCTGTGCCAGCGGCAGGTCGCGCCCGATGAACGCGTCCATGGCCTTTGATACCATGATAACACATTTGTCCGCCATAGTATAGAGTATGTCGGGACCTTTTTCGCCCGCGGGTATGTGCATTAGTATTTCGGATATGTCCGCGCCCTGATCGCTTATGCGCTCCATATCGGTTATCATCTTAAGCGCGGTGGATATCGTGCGTAGGTCGCTCGCCACGGGCTGCTCGCTTAGAAGTATCCTCATGCTCTGACGCTCTATTGTCAGCTCAAGCTCGTTTGCCACATGGTCGTTTTCGTATATGCTGCGCGCCAGTTCGCGGTCGCCGCTGCGTAGTGCCTTCATGGCGTCGTTTATGACGCTGACCACGAATCGGCTCATCTCCAGCATGTCGTCTTCAAGATCCTTCATCTCGCGCTCGAATTTGTTGCGCATTGGGTTATTGCCTCCTTAAATTATCAATCAAATCAACCGAAGCGTCCGGTTATGTAATCCTCGGTGCGCTTGTCGGCGGGGTGTGCGAATATATCCAGCGTGGGCGCGCATTCGACCATCTCGCCGTGCAGGAAGA
Source organism: uncultured Oscillospiraceae bacterium (assembly GCA_964439295.1). Taxonomy (GTDB): domain Bacteria; phylum Bacillota; class Clostridia; order Christensenellales; family Aristaeellaceae; genus Fimadaptatus. Next base: position 2,575 of record CAYTOU010000188.1, on the reverse strand, counting down.
ACGCGGTCTGGTCGGATATACGGGCGGCCTGCTGCATGTTGTGGGTGACTATTATTATAGTGTACTGGCTCTTTAGCTCGTTGACCAGGTCCTCAATGCGGCTGGTGGATATCGGGTCAAGCGCGCTGGTGGGCTCGTCCATGAGCAGTACCTCGGGCGCGACAGCCAAGGCGCGCGCTATGCATAGGCGCTGCTGCTGACCGCCGGAAAGCGCAAGCGCGCTCTTTTTGAGCCTGTCCTTGAGCTCGTCCCATATCGCCGCCTGAGTAAGGCTGCGCTCGACGATCTCGTCCAACTCGGCATGCGAACGTATGCCGTGCGTGCGCGGACCGTAGGCGATGTTGTCGTATACGCTCATCGGGAAGGGATTGGGCTTTTGGAACACCATGCCCACGCGGCGGCGCAGGTCGTTTACGTCGATGTTGCCGTATATGTCTTCGCCGTCCAGAGTCGCAAGACCCTCGATGCGCACGCCGGGCACGAGGTCGTTCATGCGGTTGAGCGACTTAAGCAGTGTGCTCTTGCCGCAGCCCGAAGGGCCTATCAGTGCGGATACCGCATGCTCGGGCATGCCCATGTTTATATTGTGAAGCGCATGATAATCGCCGTAGTACAGGTTAAAGTCTTTTACCTCAATTTTCATTCAGTTTCCCTGCCTTTCTCTCCATCCAGCTGGCAAACAGGTTAATTGCGATAACCAGTATCAGTAGTACCACGCCGGCGGCGAACGCCGTCTGACGTCCGGTCATGCCGCCGTCGCGGGTGTTAATGTACATGTGAACAGCCAATGTGCGCGAAGAATTCAGAAGGCTCTTGGGCATCTGCGCAACAGAACCCATCGTGAACAGCAGCGCCGCGGTTTCGCCGACTATGCGTCCGGTCGCCAGTATGAACGATGATATAATGCCCTTGGCGGCACTGGGAAGCACTATGCATATTATCGTGCGCAGTTTGCCCGCGCCCAGACCGTAGCTGCCCTCGCGGTACATGTCGTTGACCGACAGTATGGCCTCTTCCGAGGTGCTTATGATAGTGGGCAGAACCATTATCGATATCGTAAGCACGCCGCATATCATTGAGTACCCCATGTTGAGCGTTGAGCCGAAGAACAGCGCGCCGAACAGACCGTATATAATCGAGGGTATGCCGCTTAGCGTCTGCGTGGCAAGGCGTATCGCCGATACCAGCTTACTCTTGCGCGGCGCGTATTCGCACAGGTATATCGCGCAGCCCACGCCCAGAGGTCCCGCGATCAGTATGGACAGCGCGGCAAGTTCCACGGTCGACACTATCGCAAAGCCCATTGACGGGTTGTCCGCCGAGTATTCGCCAAACAGCAGATCCCAGCTGAGGTTGGGCACGCCGTTCACGCAAATGTAAATGACTATTGCCAGTAGACTTCCGATTGTTATGGCAATCGCTATATAGCACAGCCATCTGAGCAATGCCGACTTAAACGCGCGCTTTTTGCGCAGCGCGTCCGCGTGCGATTTGCTCCTCAGGCGTTCATTTACGCTTATCGCAGTTGCAGTCATTTCTTTGCAGCCTCCTTTGAAGCGTTATGCGCATGTTTTTCGCTCTTATCCTTGCGCTCGGCGGTCAGAAGTGTAAGCGCCGCATTGAGCAGAAGTATAAACACGAACAGCACAGCGCCGGTAGCTATCAGCGCGTCGTAATGCAGACCTTCCGCATAGCCCATTTCACTTACTATGTTTACGGTCAGGGTACGCACGGACTTGAATATCGTGGCGGGCAGTATGTTACTGTTGCCGGCGACCATGCCGACGGCGATTGTTTCGCCGATAGCGCGACCCATGCCCAGCACTATCGATGTGACTATGCCGCGCTTTGCCGCGGGCACGAGCACGCGGAAGACCGCCTCTTCCTTAGTCGCGCCCAGTGCCGCCGCGCCTTCGTAGTAGTTCTGCGGCAGCGCGCGCAGGGAGTTTTCGCTAATCGTGATTATCGTGGGCAGAATCATCAGCGCCAGCACCACCGACGCGGCGAGCACGCTATTGCCGTTGCCCGGGCAATTATTTGCTATCAGCGGCACGATTATCATCATGCCGAAGAAGCCGTATATTATCGAAGGTATGCCGGCAAGCAGCTTTATGCACTGATTGAGCAGTGTATAAATGCGCTTAGGACAGAAGTACGCCATGAATATCGCCGAGCCCAGTCCAATCGGCACGCCCAGAATAAGCGCGCCGCCCGACACATACAGGCTACCGATTATCATGTAGAATATGCCGAACTTCTGCGGGTCGTTATTGGGCTTCCACGCGGTGCCGCTTAGGAAGTTCCACAGCCCTATCTCGCTTATGGCCGGCCATGCGCCCTTGAATATGAACACGCATATGCACGCCACCGCCGCCAGCGATACCAGCGACGTCACAAAGAACGTCACGCGCGCGGCGTTTTCCTTCACACTCCCGCGCGCCTTGACATTGCCTATGGCCTTATTCATGTTGGTCTCTCCTCGTTGTATCGCTTTTTTCTTTCCTTTTGTACGTGCTTATTGTATTCCCCTGTCATTTGTGAATTGGTTGAAATTTGTAAGACGTGGGTAAGGCGC
>CAYTOU010000187.1:0-5510 GCA_964439295.1 uncultured Oscillospiraceae bacterium | reverse complement strand
TAGGTTCCATCATCGGTTCCTTCTTCGGCGGCTGCCCGAACACCACCTACGGCGAGTCCGTCGGCTGCGTGGCTATAACCGGTAACGCTTCCGTCAGCACGATATTCCTCACCGCTATCTACTGCATCATACTGTCCTTCTTCGATCCCTTCGTTAAGTTCGTCAACTCCATCCCGACCTGCATCGTCGGCGGCGTGTGCATCGCGCTCTACGGCTTCATCGCCGTCAGCGGTCTTAAGATGGTTCAGGACGTAGACCTGGGCGACAACCGCAACCTGTTCGTTGTGGCCGCCATACTGGTTTGCGGCATAGGCGGTCTGCAGCTCAACATTGGACCCATAACCATCAGCGCCATCGCCACCGCTCTGATCGCCGGTATCATCGTGAACGTGCTGTTCAACAAGCGCAGCATGGAAGAGCAGGCTAAGAAGCAATAACCGCTTGAATTGAATTAATAGGACTCGCAGCATGCCGTGACCGTTCGTCCGGCGGCTGCGGGTCCTTTTTTATGCCCTGCCATGGAGAATAGGGCGGCAAATCGGATACGATTTCGCCCCAAATGTAAGCTTTGAATGTGCGCGCTTTTCAAGTGCGCCGGGTTGTGCTATACTTAAATGTACGTATGGGTAAGAGGAGGCGACTTAATGTGAACAGTATAAAGAAGACTGCGGCGGCGCTTACGCTGTGCGCGATTATGCTGCTTTGCGGCTGTTCCAAGTCGCCCGAAGAAGACCCGCTTTCGGACTACGGTCAGGACGCGACACTGCCGCAGATAGACCGCGAGCCCACCGAAATACCCGCGACATTTGTGCCCAACGCGACCGCGACGCCTCCCGCGCCCACGTGGAACGAGCTGCCGCTTGACGACGACAGCGAGCCCGATGTGACCGTGACGCCGGCGGTGCGCCCCACGCGCAAGCCCACACCCATGGCAATGGATGTGCAACTGAGCGAGTTCATACGCGAGCGCATGACGTCCGAGCGCGATAACACCGGTACTTACCAGGCCAACGTAATGTCGGGCGGCATGGCGGTCGAGATAGCCGATGATGAGGGCGATAAGTACCTATACTTCACCGCGGCGGATGGCAATCTCTATAGTCAGCGCCGCTTAGACGGCATTGACGTGTCGTGGGACATCGCCGATGCGCACTACGTGTCGGGCGACTGCGCGGTGGGTATGATAGCATCGCTCAGCGGCGATTTGCTGTACATATGCGGCGGCGATCTGGTCATGTTGACACTGGGCGACACGACAGAGCGCACCGTGCTATGCTCGTTTGACGAAATTACCGGTCTGACCCGCTGGGATAATACGATATACATCGCGGCGCGCGATGGCGAGGAGAGCGGCATATACGCGCTGTATGACGGCGTGACGCCGCGCGAGATAGTGCCCGGTGGCAATGCCGTGGCGCTGGACGTGGTCGAAAGGCGTCTGCTCGTGCTTATGGATACCGGCCTATACGCCTACTCGCTGGACGGCGATCTGATTTCGCCCATGGTTGAGTGCGAGATGAACGCGGTATGCTATATCGGCGGCGATCTGTACTATTCGACCGGCGATGCCATATATCGCCTTATGTCGGGCGGCTCGGTTGAAAAGGTGCTGGACGAGGGCGCAAGCTGGCTGGGCAGCGCCGAAGAGAATCTGTTCTATATAAATTCCGAGGACGGCATGCTCTACCGCGCCGAGGCGGACGGCTCAAACGCGCGCGCGATAAGCGCGGGCGAGGCGTTTAACCCGACACTGCTGTCCGACAGGATTGCGTACGGCGTGTCGCCCGACGGCGGCATGACCAATGACGAAAAGTATTGATCTATAGCCCGCGCGCGTATTCGTCCATCAGATCGGATATCGCTTTAAGATGCGCGCGGCATTCGCTATCGCCCGCGAGCACCGAAAACGCCTGCTCGCATGCCTTGACGAACGCGCGGTCGAACGCACTCATGCCGTATGAAGCCAGGGGGCATACCGCGTATGCGCGCCTGTCCAATACCGCCTTAAAGCCGTCCGACTTTACGTGCGGCGCGATGGGGAACAGGCGGCACGCCAGCGGACGCTCGTTTCGCGGACAGCGCCCCGAGCATACCAGCATAAGCGCGTCGTTCTGTGCGCGAAAGCTGGCGGGCACAACGCGCGCCCATTCGGATGAGGCGTAAAGCTCCTCTTCACCCGGGAAGAGCAGCATGCCGCTTTCGTCGGAGTTATCGCTTAGGCAGCACGCGCCGCCGCAGTATGTGCCGCAGTCGCCTTTGAGTGGCGTGAGGCTACTGAGCAGCTCGCGCGCCTTGAGTATTTCGTCTTTCATTGATTAAATCACCTGCGTTTTGTATTTTGTATGGACATTATAGCATACTCGCGCGCGCATAGCCACCGCGCAGTATTTTCGATAAACATGGAGTACCGACTATGAAGGAATTTGCGCTTTTGCAGCTCAAACGATTCGTGCTTGAGGCGGGCGCGCTGTGCGCCTTTTGCGCGGCGTATCTTGCTTTAAGCGCATTGGCGGGCGATGCGATTAACGCGCTTTACGCCATATACATATGGGCGCTATGCCCGATAGTGGGCGGCGCGCTGACCGTGCGCGCGGTGCTAAAGGGCATGCAGCCCTATCTGGCGCTGTGGGCACTGCCGATTTGTCCGGCGGCGATGCAGCTGCTTATAACGGGCACAGGGCTGGACATGAGCGCGGTAATGGCGTACGCGCTAATCGGGCTAATATGCTCGGCGGCGGGCGATGAACTGAACAAGCGCGCGGGAAAGCGGGGGAGTAAGCGGCATGGACATAATAATCACATGTGACATAGGCACCACGGCGTGCAAGTGTACCGCGTTTAAGTCGGACGGCTCTAAGATAAGCGATGTGCGCATAGAGTACCCGACCGAATACCCGCGCCCGGGCTGGGCGCAGCAGAGCGCGGACATGCTATGCGAAGCGGCGCTGAGGGGACTAAAGACGATTGCGGGCGGCATAGACCCCCGCGATGTGCGCGCGATAGGTCTGTCGGGTCAGATGAACGCGTTAATACCCGTCGATGAAGGCGGGCATGCGCTCTATCCCAACATAATACATTCGGATTCGCGCAGCGCGCCGCAGATCGACGAAATCGCCGCGCACATATCGCCCGAAGACTTCTACGCGCTGACCGGCAACCGCCCGGACTGCCACTACACGCTGACAAAGCTGCTCTGGCTCAAGCGGCACGAGCCGGACATATATTCGCATATGCGTTGGGCACTGCAGAGCAAGGACTACGTGCGCACGCGCCTGACCGGCGTATGCGGCATAACCGACTATTCCGATGCCGGACTTACCATTGCGCAGAACATAACGACCGGCGATTGGGCGCGCGATATGCTTACCGACCTAGGCATAGACCCGTCCATCATGCCGCGCATACTGCCCGCGCATGACGTGAGCGGGCGGCTGTGTTCCGACGCGGCGCGCTATACCGGGCTTATCGAGGGCACACCGGTCGCGGTAGGCGGCGGCGATGGCGCATGCACTGCGCGCGGCGCGGGGCTCAAGCAGCCGGGCGAGGCGTATTGCTACATAGGTTCATCCGCGTGGGTGGCGCAGCTTACCGCCGCCCCCATACTGGACAAGGATGCGCGCGTGTTCAACTACCGCGATCTGGATGGCGTACACAACTACACCTGCGGCACGCTGCAGTGCGGCGCGGCGGCGTACGACTGGGCGCGCGGGCTGATGGGTCTGGACGGCTCGGGCGGCATTGCCGCGATGGAGAGTATGGCGAGCGAGATAGGTCCGGGCGCGGACGGCGTTATATTCTTCCCGGAGCTTATGGGTTCGCGCACGCCGTATTGGGATCCGCTCAATCGCGGCTGCCTATGCGGCTTATCGCTCTATCATGACAGGCGGCACGTCGCGCGCGCGGTATACGAGGGCGTGGCGCAGGGGCTATACTCCTGCGGCTTGGCGATGGCGGATAACGGCCTGCCGGTCAAGAGCCTGATGCTCACCGGCGGCGGCGCGCATAGCAAGCTCTGGCCCAAGATGCTGGCGGCGCTATATCGCTGCCCGGTCAATGTACACGCTGTGCCGGGCGAGGCGACCTCATTGGGCGCGGCGATTGCGGCGGGCGTGGGCGTGGGGCTATACCAAAGCTATGAGGAAGGCGCGAAGCTTATACATGCGTCCGAAACCTACGAGTGCGATCCTCTCTGGGCGGACGCGTATGCGCGCATATACGATGTGTTTAAGCGCGTATATTATCAGATAAGCCCCATACATAAGGCACTTCGCGAGAAGTGAGCGGTTTAACATTACTTGCCGCGTGGGCGGCGATTGTGAGGCTGGACTTTTGAAATACCATATAGACGAGCATAAGAACTACATACAGAAGGTCATGAACCGTTGGCAGAGCATATACCGCCTGGCGCATGCGGCGACCGGCTCGAGCGAGCTGGCCGAGCTGGTTCTGCAGGAGGCATTGCTGGAGGCGTACATACGCGTGGATGACGGTTCGCTGCGCGAAAACATGCGCCGCGCGATAGCCGACAGCGCGATTTCGCACGTCAGAAGCGCGCGCAAGGCGGGGCATCTGGATGTGGACTGGGATGGCTTTACCATAAGACCGGACGGGCTCAACGAGCAGGACGCGCCGGTATGGGAGTTCATGGGCGAGCAGAGCGCGCCGGCGCGCCGCGCGATAATGCTGCGCTACACCTTACACTGGTCGCCGCATCAGATTGCGGACATAATGAACATGCACACCGGCGAGGTCAAGGAGCTTATGACGCGCACGATGGCGCAGCTTCAGCGCCGCGTGGGTTCGGCCGCGCCCACCACGCGCAACATGCGCATTTCGCCGCTCGACCGCACGCTCATGCGCGTACTGCGATTAGAGCTTGGGCGCATGGGCGACGATCTGCCCGATGTGGGCGCCGTCATGCAGGCGTTTGAGCAGGACGCGGCGGCTGTGCGCCGCCCCAACATGACCGCGCGCAAGTTCACGGGCGGCATACTGCGCACCGCGGTGGTGCTGCTTCTATCGCTTGTATTCTATCTGGGCGCGATAATGGCGCAGGACCCCTTCGGTCAGACCACACATGTGACTCAGGAGTCCGACCCGGACGCCACGGCTGCGCCCGTACTGACGCTTCCGGCACTGGGCGATTACGAGATGATAGACGCGGGGCGGCAGATGTCGGTCAGCGACCTCGGCGAGCTTGACTACTACTTCACGCTTCCCGTTGCGCGCCTAAACTCGGACTCATGGTTCTTAAGCAGCGCCTACATACGCGACGAGCGCGGCATAGGCGCGGCGACCACGCGCGCGGCGATAATCGAGTACTCGGATTCGACCGGGCGCATGGTAAAACTGCGCAGCATGCTCCCCGGCAGCGAGGCCTGCGAGCGCCTTGAGGATCAGATGGCCTATATGGGTAGCAATGCGACCATAGCCGGTCAAACCGCCGTCCAGCTCCAGTCCGGCTCCCTCTGCCGCGTATACACGATGATAGGTCAGGCGGTCTACTGCCT
>CAYTOU010000186.1:0-5516 GCA_964439295.1 uncultured Oscillospiraceae bacterium | reverse complement strand
CCCACGGGCTGCAAGGTCGTTTGCGCGAAACCCTCGCTGTCGCGGGTCGTTACCTGTTGCAGCAGTTCAATTTTCTTGTCTTTCAGCTTCATATTGCGCCCCCTTAAATTGCGTTTGTGTATTCGTTGTAATGCTCATACAGTCCGACATAGCAGTCAAGCAATGCTGCCGTTCCGTCAATGCGCTGTTTCGGCGATTGGTTCTTTATGGGAACAATGTTGCCGTTGCGGTCGGTCTGTACGCCTGTATTCGTCAGGCACCATTTCAAAACGGGATTGTTGTTGTATATGACTTTGTGCGCCTGCAAGTCCGCGCCCAACATCTGCATGGGCAGGGACAGGGTTTTTGCGCCCTGTATGCAGCGAACCATTGTAAAGCCCTGCATTTGCATTTCTTCCACAAAATACCGTGCGGAATAGCTGTCATAATACACCCACGCCGGGAACAGGTCGTATTTGCGGACGGTTTCGCAGAACCATTGTGTTACGTCGGCATAGCTGATTGAATTACCGTCACAAAGGCGCAGCAAGCCCCGGTCGAACCATTTGTCATAGGGTATTTTGTCCTGCTGCACGCGCTCTTGCAGGCGGTCGGCGGGTAGCCAGTACATTTGCGTGATATACTTTTTATCGTCGCCCCGGCGCATGAACAGCAGGCTTGCACACGTCAGGTCGGTTGTAATGGACAGGTCAACGCCGCCGATACAGTACGCGCCCCGGAATGCTTCAAGGTCGAATGTGCTTTCGTTGTTAATATCGTCAAAGGCAAGCCACGCCGTTTTCACGGTTTCCCGGACATTAAATTCCTTGCACAGAACGCCGGACAGTTCGCTGCGGTTCTGCTTTGCGCGTTCAACCTTTTGTGTCAGGTCGTCGATTTTCTTGACTGCGCCCAATGCCGGGTTTGCTTTAATCCATGCCGCCGGGTTCGTCCATTCGCTGCGGTCGTCAAGTTCATACATGACGGGCAGGAAATGCGGGTCTATGATTGCACCGTCCGCCACGCCTGCGGCATATTGGTACATTTCATCGAATATACATTCCCGGACGGTTCCGGCGGTCGTTATCATAATAAGCAGCGGTTGCCGCCGCGCCGCCATGCTCTGCCGCATGACTTCGTAAAGGTTCCTGTCCTTTACGCCGTGCAGTTCGTCCATGATAACAAAACTTGCGTTTAAGCCGTCAAGGGTGTCTGAATTGCGGGCAAGGGGCTGAAACTTCGACATAGCGGGTTCATAGTATAAATCGCTCTTGCGCTTGCGGAAATGCTTTGACAATGCCGGGGACTGCTTTATCATGTTGTGGGCTTCATCGAACAATAACCGCGCCTGCGCATACTTTGTCGCCGTGCTGTAAACCTCTGCGCCGCCCTCGCCGTCGCTTGTCAGCATATACAGGGCAAGCCCCGCAAGCAGGGTGGATTTGCCGTTCTTGCGCCCAACAAGGAAAAAACTTTCCCTATACTGTCTGCACCCTGTGTCGCGGTCTACAAAGCCGAACAGGGCTTGAATATACGCTTTCTGAAACAGTTCAAGGGTAATACCGCGCCCCGCCCACTCGCCTTTACTGTGCTTGCAGAACCGTTCAATAAAGGCAATGGGACGTTCTGCGCGGGCTTCGTCAAAGACATACTGCCCGGACGTGTCGGCGGTCGCCGCCGCAAGGCGGGCATATACCTGTTTTACCCGCCTTGAAGCGACGATTTCCCCGGACTGTATCAGGCTGTTGTATTCCCTGATATAGTTCATGATACCCGGTTAAACTCTGCAAGCGGGTCTGCGCCGTTTGCGGTTTCGCGCCGTTCCTGCTCCGCGCACAGCTTCAAATACTGCTTCTGCACGGGCAGGCATACCCGGAACAGGCGGGTGTATTCGTCCGTGTCGCCGCATTCACGGGCTTTTGCGATTTCCCCTTGCAAATAGGCAAGTTCGGAAAACAGGAAATTGATTTCCTGCTGCAATTCCAGTTCGTAAACTTCATTCATGGTCGTTTTCCTCGCTTTCCTCTTTCATCAGCTTCAGCAATGCAAGCTGCGCCGGAACATAGGCCTGCATTAACTCTGCGCTTTCCTCGTCAACAAAGCCCGTGTATTCCGCATACTTGTCAAGTACGCTGCGGAACCTGCGGACGGTGTTGTAAAGGGTGACAATGGCGCGTTCGCGTTCTGCGTTATAGGCTTCTTTATAGGTTCTTTTCATGATTTTGTGTTCCTTTCTGAATTAAATTTCCGTTTTCATCAAAGGCAAGCCCCGCCGCCGTTGCGCCGCCCTGTCCAAAATGTTCTTCGTTGTGACAGGTCATGCAAAGGGCTTCAAGGTTGCCGGGGTTTAGGGATATAGCCGGGTCAAACAGGTTCCCGGCAGTCAGATATTGCTTGTGGTGCGCGATTTCGGCGGGCTGTCCGCAGCGTTCGCAAATGTAATGCTTTGACATTAAAAACGCTTTGGACAGCTTGCGCCACGCTCTGCTATGGTAGAACTGCGCCTGCGTCATGACTGCGCCCGTTCCGCCGACAGGGCTTTCAAAAGGCTGTCGATTACCCGTTGCAGCTTGTCCGTGTCGGCATTTTCGCCGTAATACCATAATTGCAGCAGGAACCGCCCCGCCGCCTGCGCTATGGGTGAATACCATTCGTCCGCCGCGACATAGCCCGTTGTGGCTTCAAGATAGGGCGGAATAGCGTTCAGCAAAGCATAAATCATTGCGTCGTTGTCGCTGCCGTCTATTCTCAATATGTCGCGGGCTTCTTCAATCGTGAAAATCATTATGCTTTACCGTCCTTTCCGGCAGGGCGGCATTTTACGCCGCCTGTACCTCGATTTTGACGAATGCGCCGGGGACAATGGGCTTGCCGTCCGCGATACACAATGCGCGGTAGTCAATCAGCCCGCTTGTGAAACCGCTTTCGCGGGAAACCTCGATTGCCACGCCCTGCGGAATGTTCACGCCGTAATAGCGGAAATTGCCGAACAGGATTGTTCCGGCGGGGATATTATCGTCAAGCACGATTTCAAAGCCGAACAGACGGCGAACGCCGCCGCTTTCCGTGTCGGTAAAGTAATAACGCCCGTCGTTGTCCTTGAGCGGGTAAACCGTGCCGAACAGGGTTGCGGTACTCATTGCGAACTTTGCGCCGCCTGCATAGCCTGCGGGCAGCAGCGCAACGGCGGCAAGCAGGTTGTCGGCGGTCAGGCTCTTTGTGGCAATGCTGTTCTTTGCGTTCCATGTAATGCCGGACAGAATGCCCGTGGGCTGTCCGCTGCCCGTGCCGGAAACGATTGCCGCGCCGATTGCGTCCGCAATGCAGCTTTTCAGTTCGTCGGTCAGATAGCGTTCAAACGCCGCAATATCCATGCGCTTGACGGCGGCGGACATGGACAGAACCTTGATAAGCTCCCGCCCGGTAAAGGTCACGGCGGCGGTTGTCACGTTCTTGCGCTCCACGGCTGCGCCCTCTGTGTGCCATGCCGCCGCGTCGGTCGGTGTGCCGACAGGGACGGACAGATTGTTCGGAACGGCAAACAGGCGGATTTCGTTGTAAAGCCCGTTGGTGTTCCGCGCCTGCTTCACAACTTCATTCAGGGTCGTTGTGGGAACCACGGCTGCGGAATTGGACAGGGTATTGAAAGCGTCTGCGCGTTTCTCCGCCTGCGCGGTCTGCATTGCGCGGGTTTCGCCGTCGGTCAGTTCCTTGCCCAACAGGGACTTATAGAATGCGCTGCGGTATTCCGGGGTGTCGTGTGTGTCGTTGGTGGTGCTGCCTTTTTCAAGGCCTGCGGTAATGGGGTTAAACATATTCGTTTCTTCCTTTCCGGCTCTCGCCTGTACATTGGTTTGGGTGTATGCGGCATAATTTACGATACTGATTTCATAAATTTTGCTGATTTGGGTAATGGTTCGCGTCTGCGTCTGTTCGTCAAAGGTGTATTCCCCAATGTCGAACGCAAAAGACATCTGCGACAGGTCGCCGCGCTTGACGGCTTCATATACCGCCCGCGCCTGCTCCGTGTCCGGCAGTTCCGCCGACATTTCAAGCCCCTGTTCGGTGACGGTCAGGGACAGGGTTTTCGGACTTCTCGCAAGCGGTATCTGCCCGCCGTCGTGATTGGTGATAAGGACAATATTGTCAAGGTCAAGCCCGCGCAATGCGTCCGGGGCGATAACTTCCTTGACTGCGCCTAAATCGGCGGGCTGATTGAATACCACGGCAACGCCCGTCAGGGTCAGGGGCTTGTCCGCCGCCCGGACTTCATAGGAACGTGTTTCATGCTTCATCTGTGTTTTCCTCGCTTTCGTCAAGTTGGTATGCGTCCGCTTTTTCGGCGGAAACATAGTTCAGTGATTGCAAACGCCTGTCGCCGTCCTCGACGGGCGGTAATGCCAGTAAATGCCGCGCTTCGTTTACGGTTATAAGCCCCAACGGGGCGGCTTCGTGAAGCAGCTTTATTTTCGTGTCTGCGCTTGAAAACTCCATGCGTTCCGCCGTGAATGTGATTTCCGCGCCGCATTTCAGCTTCATTTCCTGCGAAAGCTGCAAGGCGAACGGTTCGACAACGCTTTCATAGAATGCGGAAAACTCGTTTTCGTTGTAGCTGCCGGAAATGATTTTTGCGTTTACGCCCAAATAGTCGTAAATCTGCCTGTTCACGGCTTCAATCTGTTCTTGCGGTATGGAATAGGGCTGTATGTTGGTCGGCACAAAGTCGAACCGTTGGTCAGTTGCCGCCACGCCGCCGGAATTAGCGGGGTTGAAGTAGTCCGCAACGAACTGTTCTTTTTCGCTCTTTACCTGCGCGGGGTTTACAAGCGACGTGAATTTCAGAACGCCGCGAATGCTTGTGCCGTTCTTCACACTTGCGGCAATGCCCTGTGTCAGCGTTTCCGCCGTGTCAAGCAACGGGAACAACGGCGCGTTACCCTCGCCCAAAAGGTCGTTTGTCAGAAAATGACGGCGCAGGTGAACAATATCCGTATAGGGGAACAATGCCTTTCTGCCGTTTGAAAACAGGCAGTCAAGGTAAACTGCGCCGTCTGTGCCGGGGACGAACTCCACAGACTGCGGGCAAATAGGATATACCGCCGTAATGTGTCCGGCTTCGTCACGGGCAAGCAGCAGGAACGCATTGTTGTTTGTGAAGTATGCCGCCGCCGTTTTATACAGCAGGTCATAGCCGGACATATAGGCGTTCGGGGCATTGTTCAGCAGGCTTTCAAGCTGCCTGTCGTCACTGTGTGCTTGCAGCTTTGCCGTGTGCCTGCCGATTGCGTCCACGGCTGCGCGGAATGCCGCATTGCCGTATGCCGTGCCGCTGAAACTTGAAAATGTATTGTTTATCTCAATGACGGCCTGCGGCTGTTCTTTGCGGGTGAACAGCTTTTGCAAAATATTCATGCTCGATTTCTCCTTTCACGGGGTGCCGGAAACGGTCACGCCCGAATTTGTTTTTTCCATGCGGGGGAAAAGATAACTCCATCGCCGTTGCCGTCAGGCTCCTGTTTTCGGCATAAGGGCGGGGG
>CAYTOU010000185.1:0-5551 GCA_964439295.1 uncultured Oscillospiraceae bacterium | reverse complement strand
GCGCAAACACACACGCACTTAACAGCGCCATTAAGGCCATGAAGAAGGACAAGGGTAAGACCGTTCACCGCCAGACATGGGAGAATGAGGAATTCTTGGGTGACGGTGCATTACAGCCCGCGTGGCGTCTGTACCTTGAAAACGTCTTCTTTGCCGACAGCCATATGCAGGCGCCGTGCAGCGTGGAAGACTACATTAATGAGGACTCTGTGATTAACATACCCGGACGTTCTTCTTTGAGCGAAAGCGTCCCCAGCGTGTTCGTATCTCTGGGCTTCCTGGGAACACTAATCGGTATCGTAATGTCGCTGTCTACAATGAAGTTCTCCACATTTGACGAGGTTTCCGCGTCGATGCTTGGCATGCTCTCCGGTATGCGCTACGCGTTCGGCACGTCCATTGTCGGCGTTATAGCCTCCATATCGTTTGTCGTGCTCAACAAGACTGTACAGGGTCACGCGCGCAATACACTCGAAGAGTTCACTCAGATATTCCAGCAGGATACCGATATGCCGCCGGTAGACCCGATTACTCAGATTGCGACATATCAGCAGGAACAGACCCGCGCACTGGCAACTCTCGTAAATGAGGTTCAGACCAACATGATTAACCGCATTGACGAGGTCATGAACGCCAACCTCGCCCCGCTCACAAAGTCGATGGAAAGCTTCATGAGCGCGGCGACCTTTAAGCAAGTCGAGGGCGTTGAGCGCATAGTCAATAGCTTCGTCAGTCATATGGATCAGGCTCTGCGCGGTCAGTTCCAGAACCTGGCGCGCGTCATGGACGATACATGCCGCGCACAGCAGGTCGCAAACGAATCCATGCAGAATGCGCTTAAGGGCTTCACTGCGGTATCCGGCGATATAACGGCGGTTCAGCGCGCATCGCAGGCCATAGTTGAAAAGTTCGATACATACCTCGTCAGCCTTAACAATGCACAGCAGTCCCAGGATGAGCGCAGTCAGCAGATAGCCGCTCAGGTCGATGCGATGCAGAAGGCGGCGCGCGAACAGGCACGCTATATCAATCAGCTTCAGGACTATATGATTAAGCTGCAAAAGGGCGTGGATGCTTACGCAGCACAGAGCGCCGAATTCATCGAAAAGTACAATCAGGCAGCAAACGCATCTCAGCAGTCTATGCATGAGGCGGGTGAAGCACTCAAGAGCGGTGCTGAATCGCTTGCCAATGCATCCGATGTGCAGGTCAAGAATCTGGAAAGCAATCTGGCAAAGATGCTTGCCAACATGGATAAGTCGCTTGACGATGTCATTAAGCAGCTCAACTGGACCGTCAATTCGATTAGCGAGAGCGTAAAGGATTTGCCCAAAGTTGTCAACGGTTCTGCACAGAGCTATGCCAGCGAGATGGCGCGCTTTGTCGAAAGCGTGCGCCGTCTGCAGCGCACATTGGATGCGGCTCTTGGCGATACATCTGCACAGCACGATGACTATAGTAGGAGGCGAGCTGAATGATAAGTCGCCGCAAGAGAACCAGACCAAGCAGCGGTGGCGGCGATCATTGGATATGCTTTTCGGATCTTATGTCATCACTGGTAATGATGTTCATAATGGTCATGCTGTTCAGCATGTATCAGTACTACAACATGTTTGACCAGAAGACCGAAGAATTGCTGGAGCAGGCCAACCTTCTGGACTCAAAGCAGACCGAGCTTGACACGGCACAGTCGGAATTGACCGCTGCTCAAAAAGACTTGGCGCTCAAGGAAGCCTTGGCATTGGCTCAGCAGAATACGCTGGATGAGCTCAAACAGCAGCTTGAACAGCAGCAAAGCGAGCTGGACAGCGCGCAGAGCGCATTGAATACGGCTCTAGTCAATCTGGATAATCAGACGACAAAGCTGAATGCACTCGTCGGTGTGCGTTCGCAGATAATATCCGAGCTTTCGGAAGCACTGGCGAACGCCAATCTTGAGGCTAATATAGATGAAGAAACAGGCGATATCACCTTCTCCAGCGGCATATACTTCGACTTCGGTTCGGCAGAGCTTAAGCAGGAGGGTATGGATTCGCTGAATGAGTTTATACCGCTGTACTTCAACGTGCTGCTTACCGATAAATACCGCGACTACCTGAGCGAAGTCGTTATCGAAGGTCATGCCGACACCAACGGTGACTATATGACCAACCTGGATCTGAGCCAGAGGCGCGCATATGCGGTTCTGAGCTACCTGCTGTCGGACAGCTATCCGTATTTGACCTCAAGTCAAAAAGAAACGCTGCGTACGATAACCACGGCAAACGGTCGTTCATACTCCGATCCGGTGTATAACGATGACGGTACGGTCAACATGGACGCGTCGCGCCGTGTCGAATTTAAGTTCCGACTCAAGGATACCGAAATGATCGACGAAATGAAGAAGCTCCTTGAATCCATTGGAGAAGAGTCGATTGCAATCGGCACCACAGAAACGACTTCGACCGACACAACGGATACGACGACCGACACTACAGTCGACACGACAACCGATACGGCGACCGTTACGAGCGATTCAACCGACACGACAACCGCTACGGAAGATAACCCGTAATAAAAAGACTATGTTTTCGGCGGCGAGCTGCATTGGCGCGCCGCCGTTTGAACATATTGGTATAGTCTTTTGATAAAAATTTACACGAAAGTGAGCGGAAAATAGCGCGTAAGGGGCGCAAAATTCAGGCTGATATGATAGAATATAAGTATCGCAATGACAATATGCGGAGGTGTTTGCGTTGAAAGGGCCGCAATCGGTCTGGCTGGTAATACATATGATTCGCGGCGAGGACGGCGCTCAGCGCATTGTCGATATGCTGACGAATGAAGGGCTTGTTGCCAAATTGCATCCGGTTTATCGCAATAAGTCCGCACAGGATAACTTTTACGAAATTGTGGTGCTCAGGAGCGAGGCCGATGAAGCGCGCAACCTTCTATTTGAGCACGGACTTATGTCTTAGCGAGGGGTGAGTATAATGCGGCGAATTGGTGTACTGACTAGCGGCGGCGATGCGCCCGGCATGAACGCGGCTGTTCGCGCTGTCGTTAGGACAGCACTGTATTTCGGCATGAGCGCAGTGGGCATAAAGCGCGGCTATAACGGCTTGCTCAGACTAAGTCATAATGCCGAAGATGATTTCGAAGAACTGAATCTGCGCAAGGTTGGCGATATAATACATCGCGGCGGAACATTTTTAAAGACAGCGCGCTGCGAAGAATTCCTTAAAGTCGAAAACCAGCATCGCGCAGTAGAAAACCTAAAAAAGCTAAAAATAGAAGGTCTAATCTGCATTGGCGGTGACGGAACATTCGCGGGTGCGGGTGCGCTAAACAAGCTGGGCTTTCCCACGATAGGCATACCAGGCACTATCGATAACGACCTGCCGTATACCGATGCCTCAATAGGCTTCGACACCGCGCTTAATACCATATGCGAAAACATAAACCGCATACGCGAAACCTCAATGTCACATGACCGCGTAAGTTTAATCGAAGTGATGGGTCGCCACTGTGGCGATCTGGCGTTGCATGCAGGTCTGGCGTGTGGTGCGGAGAGCATATTGATGCCCGAAGTGCCCTGGTCAATCGAAGGCGTTGCCGATAAAGTGATTACATCGATAGACCGTGGCAAGATGACCAGCATTATCGTGGTCGCAGAGGGCGCATGGGACTCGATGGCGCCGTTCGATTTAGACGCTTTCGGTAGCTCTATGGGATTGTCACTGCCCAACCTCATGCCCGATGAAAAGTTCAATAGTCAACTGTTCGCCCGAGTCTTGCAGGCGGCGACGGGTCAGGAAACGCGCGCCACTGTGCTTGGCTACTTGCAACGCGGCGGAAGCCCCACTGCGGCAGATCGCAACCTTGCAAGTCGTTTAGGTGCGTACGCGGTTGAGCTATTGCGCGATGGAGTAAGCGGATGCGCAGTCGGCATACGCGATAACCACATTATCAAAGTACCTTTCTGCGATGTGCTGGGACAAACACGCGTACTCGATGCGGATCTGATTCGCCTAAGCGGAATACTATCAATGTAATATAGAATATATAAAGGAAAGTGCACCAACACCCCGATTGTTGAAAGAATAGGGAGCTGGTGCACGGCTTTTGTTTATATGAATGAATCTGTAGAATTGGAAATAACCGGCACAGGCGCCGAAATGGAAGGTGTAGCGCGACTTGACGGAATGGCTGTGTTTGTACCCGGCGCTCTGCCCGGTGAACGCGTGCGCGCACACATAGTCAAGCGTGCGCCCAAGTATGCACATGCGCAATTGGACGAGATAATCACGCCGTCCGAGCATAGATGCGTACCGCCCTGTCCGCACGCCGGTGAGTGCGGCGGATGCTCGCTCATGCACATGGAATATAACGCGGCATTGGCGGCTAAGGGACAGCATATCCGCGATTGCCTAATGCATATAGGTAGTGGCGATGACGTGCTGCGCGCTATGCACGGCATGACTGATCCGACATCGTACCGCAACCGCGCACAGTTCCCGGTGGGCGGCAAAGCCGGTGCGCCCAAAGTGGGCTTTTATAAGGAAGGAACTCACGAGGTAATTGATTTGCCGCAGGGCTGTATGCTGCTTAAACCCGAGCTCAACCATGCGCGTGCGGTGTTCGCGGGCTGGCTGCGCTCGAGTGGACTTGAGCCGTATAACGAGCGTACGCATAGGGGACTGGTGCGGCACGCAGTATTCCGCGCCAACCGCCAGGGCGCATTCATGGCGATAATTGTCGTAAACGGCTCAAAACTTCCCGGCTATGAAAAGTTGTGGCAAGCGCTTGAGCGCATCGGATGCGTATCACTTATGCTAAACATTCAGACCGAGATCCCATCGGCACGCCGAACCACCGATGTCTTCGGCAAAACATTCATAAATCTGTGCGGCGAAGACCATTATATAGATGAAATACTCGGCTGCCGATTTGAACTGAGCGCGCCGTCATTCTTCCAGGTCAATCCTCAAATGACCGATGAACTGTACTCGATAGCGGTAAAGGCCGCCGCGCTGAAAGACGGAGAAACTCTCTTAGACGCGTACTGCGGTGCCGGCACGATAGGGCTAACCATGCTCAAGCACGCCAATGCACATCACAGTCGCCTTATAGGCATAGAAAGTGTCCCCGAAGCGGTAGAAAACGCGCGCCGCAATGCCCGCCTAAACGGAATAGAGAACGCCCGTTTCATTTGCGGCCGCTGCGAGCGCGAGCTAGACCGCCTGGTTGAAAAAGGCATGTGCCCGGATGTAGCGGTCATCGATCCGCCACGTAAGGGCTGCGATGAGGCACTGCTCAATGCGCTGGGCGAACTGGGCAAGCGTACGCTAACGCGCATAGTGTACATATCCTGTAACCCCGCCACGCTGGCGCGCGACATAAAGCGCCTGCGCGAAATGGGCTGGCAAGCGCAGTGGGCAGAGGGCGTCGATATGTTCGCTTGGACGGCGCATGTGGAGACGGTTGTCCTTCTTTCCAAGGGAGAAATCGACTCGAAAAAAGGTGCGTGTTGAGTTCTCATTGGAGAATATGGATATGTCCGGATTCCAGA
>CAYTOU010000184.1:0-5627 GCA_964439295.1 uncultured Oscillospiraceae bacterium | reverse complement strand
TGACGAAAAATCCACTCGAACTTGCAGCTTTCCCTTTTAGAAACACACTCTAGTTAACCAAACCAATATTGACAAGGACGGCAATCCGCTTTATAATGATACCAGTTTAGCACGATAAAGCAACGAGGTACAATATGGCAAGGCAGAATTTATTTACGCCCGAGGGCATGCAGGACTATTTGCCCGACGAGCAATGGCATAAGAGGCGCGTGGAGACGCAGATACGCGATCTGTTCACGCTGTGCGGATATGACGAAATCGAAACGCCGCTGCTGGAAAACTGCGACGTAGTAGCGGGCGGCGGCGGCAGGCTGCCGGTCGAGCAGTTGTTTAAGACATTCGATCGAAACGGTTCTGTCCTGGCGGTAAGGCCGGACAACACACTGCCCATTGCGCGGCTGATTGCCGGGCGCATGCGCGATGTGCCCACGCCCATACGCGTCAGCTATATTCAGGACATAGTACACTATCCCATGCCCAAGGGCGGTCAGATGCGCGCGCATACTCAGGCGGGCATTGAGCTGATGGGCGAGGGCGGAGCGCAGGCGGATGCCGAGGTCATAGCGACCGCGATACGCGCGCTTACGGTGAGCGGTCTACGCGACTTTCAGATAGACTTGGGTCAGGTGGACTTCTTTAAGGGACTCATGGAAGAGGCGGGCTTAAGCGGCGATGTGGTGGAGCGCCTGCGCGTGTGCGTTGAGGAAAAGAATTCGCTTGCCATAGAGCTTATGAAGGGGCGCGGCGAGCTAAGCGAAATGGCTGCCGAGCGTCTGCGCGAGCTGCCCGGGCTGTTCGGCGGCGAAGAGGTGCTGGACGCGGCGGAGCAGCTGAGCTCATATCCGCGCTGCCGTGCGGCGATAAAGAACCTGCGCGACATACTGGATATGCTTAAGCTATACGGTTTGGACAGCTACATATCGATTGACCTGGGCATGGTGCATTCGATAGATTACTATACCGGCATGATATTCCGCGGCATAACCGGTCACCTGGGCTATCCGCTTTTGTCGGGCGGCAGGTATGACGAGCTAATGGCGCAGTTCGGGCGCCCGATGCAGGCGACCGGATTTGCATTGAGCGTAAAGCCGCTGCTTGTGGCGCTTGAGCGCGAGGGCGGCATGATATCGCGTCCGTCGGTCGACTGGATGCTGGCGTTCACGCCCGCGGGCTGCCAAAGGGCGCTGCGCCTGGCGCAGTCATTGCGCGATCAGGGCATGAGCGTAAGGCTATGCTATCAGCCCGAAAACTTGGAACAGCAGGCGCGCGCGGCGGGCTGCCGTCAGTGGCGATTGATAGACGGAGGCGATGAGCGATGAGCGTGATTAAGCTGGCACTGGCAAAGGGCAGACTGGCCGAGCAAACTTTGGAGCTGCTTGAGCGCGCGGGCATATGCTGCCCCGAGCTTAAGGAAAAGAGCCGCAAGCTGGTATACCGCGATGTGAGCGGCATGTATGAGTTCATAATGGTAAAGCCGTCCGACGTGCCCACATATGTGGACTACGGCGTGGCGGATGTGGGCGTCGCGGGCAAGGACACGTTGCTTGAGGAAAACAGACCGCTATACGAGGTGCTGGATCTGGGCTTTGGCAAATGCCGCATGTGCGTGGCGGGCTTTCCCAAGCGGCGCGAGGACAAAATAACCGCGTCGCATTTCCGCGTGGCGACCAAGTACCCGTCCATCGCGCGCCGCTACTACGAGGAGCGCGGCGAAAACGTCGAGATAATCAAGCTCAACGGTTCGGTGGAGCTGGGACCGCTGGTAGGGCTTAGCGATGTCATTGTCGACATAGTCGAAAGCGGCGCCACGCTGCGCGCCAACGGATTGGACGTACTGGAAACAGTGTGCGACATAAGCGCGCGCCTTGTGGTCAACCGCGTATCGCTCAAGACAAAGGGCGACGACATAAAGCGGCTCATTACAACGCTAAAGGCGCAACTGGATGCGCCTGTAGATAAGTGATTTTGCGCGGCTTATTGCAAATAATGCGCCGCGAATGTATAATGATGCAAACGAGCAATGGAGGGAAACAGCCATGCTGCCTATAATAAAGTTTACCGGCGAGCTGCCCGAGCGTCTGCGCGGACGTTCACAGCTGAGCGATGAAAAGATACGCGAAAGCGTGCGCTCGATTATCGCGGGCGTGCGCGAGCGCGGCGATAAGGCGCTTATCGAATATACCGAAAAGTTCGACCATGTGTCAATCGCGCCCGAAAACCTGCGCGTGACCGATGCCGAAATCGAGGCGGCGTACGACAAGGTCGATTCAAAGCTACTAAGCGCGATACGCCAGAGCAGCCGCCGCATACGCGCCTATCACGAAAAGCAAAAGCGCAAGACATGGCTGGACTTTGACGACGAGGGCTATGCCCTGGGTCAAAAGATAACGCCCCTAAGCAGCGCGGCGGTATACGTGCCCGGCGGCACGGCGATGTACCCCAGCAGCGTACTTATGAACGTGATACCCGCGTCGGTTGCCGGCGTCAAGCGCATTGTAATGCTCACCCCGCCCATGAAGGACGGCAGCGTATATCCGTTGACACTGGTCACCGCGCGCGAGGCGGGCGCGACCGAAATATACCGTGTAGGCGGCGCGCAGGCGATTGCCGCGGCGGCGTTTGGCACCGAGTCGATTGCGCGCGTAGACAAAATTACCGGCCCGGGCAACATATTCGTAGCCAACGCCAAGCGCGAGGTATACGGATATGTGGGCATAGACATGATTGCAGGTCCCAGTGAAGTGCTTGTCGTTGCCGACGACAGCGCGCCTGCCAACTACGTGGCGGCGGACATGCTAAGTCAGGCCGAGCACGATGCCCTGGCTCAGGCGGTTCTGATAACCGACAGCGAGCGCCTTGCAAAGGAAGTTCAACAGGAGCTGCCGCGTCAGCTCGCCGCGCTCAGCCGCTCTGAAATAGCGGGCAAGTCGATTGACGATTACGGCACTATACTTCTGTGCGATTCCATAGAGGACGGCATTACCGCCGCCAACATGGTGGCGCCCGAGCACATGGAGCTCATGCTAAAGAGCCCGTTTGAGTATCTAAGTAAGGTCAAAAACGCGGGCGCGATATTCCTGGGCAGGTACAGCCCCGAGCCTTTGGGCGACTACTACGCCGGACCCAACCATGTCCTGCCCACATCGGGCACGGCGCGGTTCTCTTCACCCCTGTCGGTGGATGACTTTATCAAAAAGTCCTCTATAATCTACTGCGAGCGCGAGGCACTTAAGCGCGCCGCGGACGATGTAGTGACATTTGCCAATGCGGAAGGCTTAGGTGCGCATGCGCGCTCTGTGGCCATACGCTTTGAGGAGGAGCCTTAAAATGAGGTCGGCTGAAATCGAGCGCACTACGCGCGAAACCGCGATAAGTCTGGAGCTTGAGCTGGACGGCGAAGGCGCGACTCAGATAAGCACGGGCATAGGCTTTTTTGACCACATGCTGGACGCCATGTGCCGGTTCGGGCTGATGGATCTGGACATAAAGTGCACGGGCGATCTGGATGTGGATGCGCATCACACGGTTGAGGACTGCGGCATATGTTTAGGTCAGGCGATAAAGCGCGCTTTGGGCGACAAAAGCGGCATAATGCGCGTGGGCTCATGCATGTTCCCGATGGACGAAGCATTAGCCGTCTGCGCGCTTGACATAAGCGGGCGCGGGCTATTGGTATTTCAGGCGGACTTTCCGCAGGAGAGTTGCGGACTGTTCGACTGCCAGCTATCCGAGGAGTTCTTCCGCGCCGTGGCGGTCAATGCGGGCATAACGCTGCACATACGCTGCGAATACGGGCGCAACTCACACCACATGCTGGAGGCTATGTTCAAGTCATTCGGGCGCGCGCTTATGCAGGCGATTGAGGTATCGCCGCGCGTACGCGGTGTACCGTCGACCAAGGGCATGCTATGACGGAGGGCGATACGATGAACATATATCCGGCGATAGACATGGTAGGCGGGCGCGCGGTGCGCCTAAAGCAGGGACGCGCGGACGACATGACCGTATACGGCGACCCGCTTGAGATGGCCAAGCGCTTTTGCGAGGAAGGCGCGATTTACCTACACATGGTTGACCTAGACGGCGCGTTCACGGGCGCGGGCGGCAACAAGTCCATTGCGCTTGAGATAGCCAAGACATTACCGCTCAAGATACAATTGGGCGGCGGCATACGCGACATGGACACGATAGACATGCTACTTTCGGGCGGCATTGAGCGCGTTATATTAGGCACTGCGGCGGTACGCGATCCGGCCTTAGCGCGCGCCGCGCTCAAGAAGTACGGCGGCGACCGCGTTGTAATCGGCATTGACGCGCGCGACGGGTGCGTGGCGCTTCAGGGCTGGGTCGAGGGCTCCAACGTAAGCCCATGCGACTTAGCGCTCAGCATGAAGGAAGCGGGTGCGCGCTACATAGTATACACGGACATATCGCGCGACGGCATGCTATCCGGGCCCAATGTGGACTCCACGCGCGAGCTTGTACGTGCAAGCGGCATGGACATAATCGCGTCGGGCGGCGTTAGCACCGAAGAGGACATACTACGCGTACGCGACGCGGGCTGCGAGGGCGCAATAATAGGCAAGGCAATATACGAAGGCAGGCTTACTTTGACGCAGGCTATGCGCGTTGCCAACACATAAAGGGAGAAAAGCAATATGGAAAACGTATTTACTGTAAATGAAGAGCGGATATCCGCCTTGAAGTTCAATTCGGACGGTCTAATACCGGCCATTGCGCAGGACGTGAAGTCGGGCGATGTAGTGATGCTTGCGTACATGAACCGCGAATCGCTACTTGAGACGCTCAAGACCGGCTATGCGACCTACTTTAGCCGTTCGCGTCAGCAGCTTTGGAAGAAGGGCGAAACGTCGGGCAATGTCCAGCGCGTGTGCGAGATACTCTACGACTGCGACGGCGATGCGCTACTTCTCAAGATTGACCAGACCGGCGTTGCCTGCCACACGGGCGAGTACAGCTGCTTCCACAACTCCTTGACCGGCGCAGACGCTACCGTACGCACGTCCAGCCATGTACTTGACGAGCTATTCGAGGTCATAGAAGGGCGCAAGGCCAACCCGATACCCGGCTCTTACACGAACTACCTACTTGAAAAGGGCGTCGAAAAGATATGCAAGAAGGTAGGCGAGGAAGCCAGCGAAACCATCATAGCCGCCGTCAAAGGCTCCAACGATGAAGTCCGCTACGAAGCCAGCGACCTTCTCTACCACCTATTGGTATTGATATCCAACCAGGGCATGACCCCCGCCGACCTCTACGACGAGCTAAAGTCGCGCAGAAGCTGAGGGGGGAACGAGGGGAACGCGCTTTCTTTTCTGGAGAAAAGAAAGCTGCAAAGAAAAGCCTTTTGCCTGCGGCCTTTCTGATGTGGCATTGCAATGAGCAGGCAGGGGAACGATCATATATTGGAAGGTGCTTATGCCTTCTTTCGCTGCTGGTCTCGCCATGAGCCAGCGGCGTTTTTTTATTTCAGGTGTTTGTCACTCACCGCGTATTGTTATCTGTATCGTTTCGGGTCTCCGCGAATGGGATGTGTTTCGGGTAGAGCTTATCCCCCGCGGATGTTCACCGCCGAACCCGTTCGGCGGCTCAGGGGAGACTCGGCA
>CAYTOU010000183.1:0-5634 GCA_964439295.1 uncultured Oscillospiraceae bacterium | reverse complement strand
TATCTATAATCTTTTTTCTTCACCAGTTATATAATTCACCACTTTGACAGGATTGCGCTTAAAGTCTGGCGGCTGGACAATAAGTGTAAATCACTTATGCGGTGCAGGCTCGGCTACCTTGGCATAATTGTTGCCATTTGTTTCCTTGTCAACTTTATATCTAGTTATTCTCTTAAGTTCAGGAACTTCATATTTTTCCTTGACAGCTTTTCTTACTTTACGCAGAGAGGATAATGAAGTACATATATAAGTGTAGTAATTTTCTATTCCATATGCACGCAATATGGTATGATTATATTCTCTCCAGGCACTATCATTCATCTCTTCTTCTATTGACATTATCCCTCTTGAAGAAATATTTCTGAATGCATCTTTGATTTCACGAATGGATTCTTCTGAAAGTATTTCTGGGTTCAACATAAAACATTTTGAAATGCTATCTTTGTTTATATCAAGAACACCAAGACCACGTCCGAACCCAACAGCCTCAATGAAAAATTTCATCAAAATGGAATTGAGTAGTGCGTGTAGCAACTCAAAATCTACGTTAGGCAATATAGGGTTTAACCCTATTAGTCTCTGATTGATAAATGTAGGTTCAGCAAATCGCCCAAAGAATATTCTATCATCAGGATTCATCATCGTAAAAAATTGTACAACCTCATTTGGACGCATCTCGTACCATTCCATGTTTGCCATTTTGAGAACTTGTGGCAAAGGTTTTTTCTTGCCATTAACCTGATTCTCAAACTTTTTGACCCACTTATAGGCACCAGGATATTTCTCTAACAATGTATTCATGTCAACCCCACAACTAAAAGCTTCCCTATCGGGATGAGCTATCAGGGTTTTGACTTTTTTCGCATTGAATAGTGCTGGACGAATAAACTCTTTTTCTATACAATTAGCTTCTTCTGGGAAAAACAATTTATCCCATCCTCGTCTGCTTCCACGTATAACATTAAACACGGAGTCTAGCGGAGTCAATATATCCTTTATATCCATTAGCCATCTTACATTGTGAAATAATGCATTATAAGATATATTCATGGTTTTAAGATAATCAATTTCTGCAGATGTGTATTCTGACTTAGAGACAATGTCAGGTGCAACTTCAGAATCGAGCAATGAAGAATTTACTATAGCATTTTCGTATGATTCGTTCACCTCAATATATTCGATAGGCTTTTTCCATACAAAGAAATTTGTCATGGACCGTTCTTTTTTACAGCCTTTTTGTAATATCAATATTGTGGTGACAACATCTGCATTCTTAAACCATCGACCAGCTCCACTTATATGGACTTGCTTAAGATTATAAGTTTCTAGAAGGGCATGATAAAAATTTTCTCCTGCAGATGTTCCAAGCCAAGAATTTGACGTTATTATTCCCAAATATCCATCCTCTAACATCATATTGGATGCATGTATGGCAATGTAATAACTTAAATCAGATTTATGGTTTAGCTCTGTATTTGGCAAATTCTTATTTATATAGAACTTGTCTTCATCATCAATATTTTCAAATGAGACGAATGGGAGATTTGAGCAAATTGCTCCAAAAAGTGGAATTCCGTATGTAATTTTATTACCATTTGAAGGATCGACAATATCTACAGTATCGCCAGGGATAAGACTTAATGCGTTTCGTTGGAAAAGCCTATTTGCAAGATTTATAGTATCACTAGACGTCAGACTTATATTGGCAATTTGGAGTGGCATTATATATTTGTCACTAGCCCAGGTCGTATTAACACAACTTGAAATATCACGACATAATTCCTTCTTCTGTTGTAGGATAGCATGAGCGATAGTGCCAGTACCACAACAAATATCTGCACAATCAAGAGTCCAATCATGCACAGTTATCTTGGCGAGTATTCGTGCAAGCACTTCCGGTGTCGGGTATTGACCGTTAAGTTCCCTTCTTGTAGTATTTACACATCGTTCCAAAATATTTTGAAACATTGCTTGGTCAACTTTTTGTATTCCATTTTCTTTAAGGAAAATAGATAACTCTACTAACTGTTTCCACGTCTTTTCTGGTAATAACTCACACCATTTTACTCCAGTGAATACATTGTAAAAATCGCATCTTTCTGTAATTTCGGTAAAAAGTTTATCAGCCTTTGAAGGTGAAGTCTCATAATCAATTTCGTTTATGCGCAAAGCCTCCTTTTGTTGTCGCTTAATAAGATGTGCGAAAATGATACGATATGCCCAGTTAAGGATAATAGTCTTCGCATAGGCCTTGTAACCGTCAATTTCATCGTACGTGTATTCAGAGCGAATACCCTCCCACCAAGTTTCAATATCAGCCTTGATAATAGTATTTCTTATAGCACTGGTTTGGAGGTACTCTGCCACTAGAGCCTTATTCTCATTTATAAGCAAATTAACTGCACTTTGGGAAATTACATCACCAATGGGAACGCGAATAATCTCATGATTTATAAAATAATCATTTACGTTAAGTACGACTTCTTTCAGCGTAGCCTCCCATTTTTTACGGTATGTTGCAACATCTTGACGTGTCTTTATCTCAAAGTTGTCCCATTGTTTAACAACTTCGAATTCATCGTTCTCATTATTAAGAACATAAAACTTCACACAAGTAAAATTCCATATTACACAACTTGATAATCCTAGAGCTCTAGCTTTCCTTTGTGCGTCATTCACAAAAACTTCATCAGTGATTGGAACATCAGGCATTTTCAGCTCCCATCCTTGTAATATGTTGCTTAATTCATTATCTTCATATAAGATAACATCAGGAAACATACTGCACTTATCATTTTGCACAGTACTCTCGCCGCCAGCTCGTTTAATCATTAAATCGTTACCTGTGGCAATGGAATTTATTTGGGAAATAAGCTCTATTGCCCAGGAACGTTCATTCTTGCGTATCTTTACTATTTGATTGACCATCGCAAAATTGATTTATAAGATTTATTTCATTAATAGATGCTCGTTGCTCATCGTTCATGAGAGTCCATGCTTCCTTAAGCCGTTTTTTTGCTGCTTCGACATAGTCTATATTCTCATTTTTGAACAATTCAACATTCTGATTTTTTTCTATTCCGACAAAATTTCGTCCTTCCAATAGGGCTGCTACAAGAAATGACCCACTACCAAAAGTATTATCTAAGACAAGTGCTCCAGGGTTTGTATATGTTTTGACGAAGTATCTTCCGAGTTCAACAGGCTTTTGCGTGGGATGAATCACTTTCCCTTCACTTTCTGCCGTTTTGAAATATATTATGTCTGTTGGATATCTTTTGCCATCACTATGCACATGTACTGGTTGGAAATCTCCATAACTACCACTCAGTTGATTTTTTCTGACACCTTTATCATACGGCTGCCCTTCAACCATTTGTGGATTATATTGAGGTTGTTTTTTGTAGAAAACGCACACATCTTCATATTTCCGAAGAGGTTGTTTTTTTGCATTAAGGAAATTCGTAGGTTTAGATTTTTCCCATATCCATTTATATTTGAACATTTTCTTGTTGCTAAGCATAAGTTCAGCTGTAAACAACCCCTGCGAAGTAAGCACTATTGCTCCATTATCTTTAATTATTCTTGAATACTGTTCCCATAAAGTATCAAGAGGGATAATACTATCCCATTTGTTTTGTGTTGTCCCATAGGGCAAATCACACAAAATCATATCAATACATTTATCAGGAAATTGTTTCATGTATTCAATACAATCTCCTTCAAATACAGCATTTATTATTTGTTCCAATTGCATGATTTAATTCATTTTAATCGTTAGGCTCTTTGTGTAAATTCTCTGTAAGTAAATCTTTGACACTTATTGAGAGAACATTAGCGATCTCATTAAGTAACTCTAATGAAGGTTGTTGCCTGTTACAACAATATGCATTTATTGTATTAAAACTTTTTCCCAACCTTTTAGCAAGTTCTTTTTGCGAGATGTCCTTTTCTGCAAGTACTGCCTTTATTCGATTTAATTTCATGTTCATTTTTCTTTTAATAACGCAAAGGTAGTCGAAATATTGTGAATATAGGAGATATTTTTGTGTATTTTCTCACTTTGCGAAGTTACATTATTATCCGTTAACCAGTTTTCTCTAAAAATCTCGGGGTATTGCCTTTTGCTTCTAACTTTCATTTCCTGCAATCGGAAAATTTCCGTTCATTTTCGTGTTAATTTATGTTTAGCTATGCTTTCTTTTTGGAGTTTAGTGCAATTCTTGTTTCTCGTTTGTTTCTTTTGTGCTTTTCCGAACGAAATAGATATTGATTATCAGCCACTTGCGAGCAGTCAGCAGATTATCAAGAAGAAGAAAACGTATTTCAAAAAGATGGGTTGGTTCAATGTGTGGAGTTGGCTGTCAAAGCAGTGGATAAATTGGGGCTTAACACTGATAAGGAAGTTCAAGCTTATATACGCATTATTAAGTATGAGATTGAATGTGGCAAATTGAATTGTGCTTATATGAGTCGACTTGAAAAAGTACCACCAAAACAGAGGGACACCTCAAAATGCTTACAGTTTAAAACTAAAAAGCAAAAAAATAGAGCACTTTTGTGTGAATTTTATAGCAAGAAATAACCAGTTTTAGACTTCTTTTTGCTATTTTACTTTCAGATTGATAGTATTCTGACTTTTTCAAGTGGACTCATGTAAGAGAAATATGTATTTTCTTAATGTTAAAAATAGTTAATGCCAAGAAAACACATACTTGTTTTGTTATTTCTAGATTGTAGAGGTTCTGAATTGAACCAAGTTAATGTAAAAAAATTTAAAGTTATGAAAGTATTAAATTATTATGAACTGCTTAATGCAGTAGTGAATGACCTCAAAATGAATGGTATGTATGATGTAGAAGGTGGATATCCTAATGTCTGTGATTATCTGTGGGATGGTGATTGTGCTCCATTTCTAAACAGCCATCTTGCTTGGAATACAGCACAAGGTTTGTATGAGTGGTGTTATGATGAACTTGCAGATGCTGTTGCAAACAATGATGTTAATGGGGCTGCAAGACGTATCACTGACTACATAGTAGAGTCGTATGATTTATTCTATGAATATGTTCTTGATGGTGTTGTTGATAATGGTGAAGATGTTCTTGATGATATGGTTGAAAAGTGTGATGCCTATATCAAAGACATTAATAAGCAGATGCTCTTTGAAGATATGCAACCTTGTGGTGTTACAAAGAGAGTGTTTGAAAACTTTCTTTCTGCTTGTTGCGAGGATTTCACCAAATATGATGCCATTGCTACAAAGTATAGCAAAAAATATGATTATGATTTCGCAAGCAAGAAAACAAAGAAAATGGTGGAAGCAGCACTTGGTTGTTGTGACAATGAACTAAGCCTTTTTTAGCCCTCCGGTAGGCTAAAAATGGTTGATGTGGTCAATTATCCACCAAATGAATTAAATGGCTCTGGTGGGCTTAAAATGAAAAGAAATAGGCTATGCTTGGTTTATTGTAACGAGGATATATTCCTCCTATATATGACAAGACTTGTGCAGGTTCCGCACAAGTCTTTTCTATTCTTCCTCTTCCTCATTATCATCTTTGCCATCTGGCATACACTCATCCAAAAGCTTCAGCAGACTCTGAACATATACAGGAGTGTCTTCCTCATCAT
>CAYTOU010000182.1:0-5671 GCA_964439295.1 uncultured Oscillospiraceae bacterium | reverse complement strand
ATCGGCGCACAGAGCGTGTCAAAAACGCACTGTGCGCCGATTTACTGTCTAAATACTCATTCTGTAGTTACAATCCATGTGTACAACCGCCCAAAGCTGTGCAAAAGCAGGGGAATGATGAAAGCCTGTTCTTCATTCGTTCTAACTAAAACTAGTCACTCGCCTACTAGTCACTAGTCACAAACCCGCCCGCACACTAACTAAAGCTAACAGCTAACGGCTAACCGCTAACAGCTACCCCCGTCCCCAACCGTCACGCCCAATCGTCAAACGGATCGTACTTTTGCTCGGCGGGGTCGGGCTTGATCTCGCTTAGCGCGCAGAAGTTATTGTCGGTGTCGCCGGCGTGCAGACGCTCTACGCGCGTGCAGCCGCATGTCTTTAGCAGCTCCAATTGATCGTGGTTAAAGTTGCCCGCGGCGTAAATCTGCGTGTCGAAGGACTCCGCCATCTTGCCCAGACTTACCAGCATGCGCCGCCCGCGCTCGTCATTGCCCGAACGCTCTATGAACCGGCGCGACAGGCGTATCGAGTCCACGGTCATGTCGCCGAATATGCGCAGCGATGTCGAGCCGCTGCCGAAGTCGGTCACGCATATGCGTATGCCCTCGTCGCGCAGTTGCTTGATTACATTGGCCATCAGTCCGTCGTCGCCGGTGAGTAGCGACTCGCTTATCAATATCTCAAGCCGCTCGCCCTTTATGCCGTAGTGCCGGGATAGCTTGCGCAGATTGGGCACAAGCATGCCGTCCACCAGGCTTTCGCGCGATAGACTTATCAGCACGCGCCCCGCCGTGCGCCCCGCCTTGGCCTCGTCGCATAGCGCCGAGCATACGTGCTCAAGTATGTACGTGTTGAGCGGCTGCGTCATCGCGTTGCGCACAAGCAATGGCATGTATTCGGACGGCGCAAGCGATGTGCCGTCGGGCTGCCGCCAGAATGTCACCGCTTCGGCGCCGCGCACTTCCATCGTGTTTATGTCGCGCAGCGGTATGTACTTGACTTCAAACTCGCCGCTCGATAGCGCATTGGGCGCGCGGTTGAGCAGCGCGTCATCGCGCATGTGCTTTTGATGTAGCGCGTCGTCGTACAGTCCCACCATGTCGCCCTTGCGGGTCACGCGGCGTAGAACCTCGCTCGCGCGCTCAAGCATTTGGTTTAGATCCTCGCTCTGGCTGTTGGGCACATATATGCCGTAATGCATGCGCACGCGCATCGGGCATAGCGTCATTATGTGCGAATTGAGCGCCTTTATGCGCAGGAATATGTCGGCGGTGTCGCTAAAGCGCAGAAGCAGCGCGAACTGACTGCCGTCCATGCGCGCGCACAGCTCGCCGCTTTCGCATTCGGCGCTTAGCGTGCGGGCTATGTCTTCCAATATATGCCGTCCGGCTTCATATCCGAACTGCGGTCCAAGTACCTCCTGCGCATCGGTACTCATTACTATGAGCGCGTAGTGCTGGTTGTCGGAGTGCGCAAGCAGTGCCTTTGCGCTGCTCGCAAAGCCCAATATGTTATTTATACCGGTCAAGCGGTCTATGCCCGCCTCGCGCACTAAGTTTTCGCTGCCGCGCGCACGGCGGAACAGCTTATACGATACGACCGCGATCAACGCGATGAGCAGCGCCATATTGACCGCCAACGCGCCTATAGATACGAACATCTCGCTGTCCCATATGCTGCTTTGAGGCGTCAGCTCGGTGAGTATCCATCCGTTAAAGCCCAATTGAGTGGTGGTCAATGCGTACTTGTTCCACTGCTGCGTTGAAAAACTGTCGCGCGTGGAGCTCAGCAGCGCCTTTTGGAACGATTCGGCATTGTCGCCGCCGGTCAGTTCCTGCATGGACGGGGTCGAGTATATTGTCGCGCCCGATTGCTCGGTCACGCATAGACTGCGCGATAGCATGTCGCCCATTATGGCTTCGACAAAGTCGTCCATAGTCATTACCGCGTACAGCGTGCCGGGCACGCGTCCGCCCGAGGGCAGACTTACGCCGAAGAGTATTATCTCGGTACCGTCCTGCTTATCTGTATACGCGGGGGACAGTAGACCGTATGTGCCCGAGTGCAAATCCATAAGCTCCTGTATGCTTATGTCGGCCTCCTCGAGCGGATACGGATCGCCGGCGGTGGTGTAGATCACATAGTTGGGCGCGATTATGCCCATGCGCCTGTATTTATTGTCGCTGCTGGCCATAAGTCCGCGCAGCAAGCTTATGTAATCGTTATATGTGTGCTCGTCGGTCTTTGACAGGAGTTTACCGATTGAGTCCAGACGCGCGATTTCGCCGTTTACGCGCTCATCGAGTATCTGCGCATCGTTGTCCAGTCCGTCGCGCATGAGCGTCCCTACGTAACGGTTGGCCAACGTCGCTATGTGCCACATAAGCGCGACCATTGCACACAGCAGCAGCGTCATAACTATCATTACCGCATGACCGTGCAGTATGTTTTTCCTGCCGGTGTCGCCGGATGCAGCATTGCCCTTTAACTTGCTCATTTTTACGCCATTCCTCCCGCAGTTAAGCATGCGCGCCGGATCGCGCAGGCTCGTATTTGGACACGATAATAAACGCAGCGTAAAACTGTCGCTTTTAACGGATAAATTATATCGCATTATTGAGGTATATGTCAACCAAATGAGCAACACATGTGCATATATGCGCTAATTGTGTGCATGTCGCGCTTTATATCAGCGCGGTTGACAAACACATAGCGCAGGTTTATTATAAGGGCTGATGAATAAATAAACAGGCGGTGCGCCGCCCATGGAGCGATTGATATATGGATGCGTCAATGTATATGCGCCGCGCGTGGCTTGAGGTCGATCTGGATGCGCTTTCGCGCAATGTGCGCAAGTGCCGCTCGATAATAGGCGATAAGTGCAAACTGACCGCGGTGGTCAAGTCCAACGCGTACGGCTTGGGCGTGGAGGTAATCGCGCGCGAGCTGATAGATGCGGGCGCGGATATGCTGGCGGTGGCATGCCTGAGTGAAGGCAAACGCCTGCGCCGTATATTGCCCGATACCGATATACTGATACTGGGCGATACGCCCATTTGCGATATGCCCGATGCCGCGAAAATGAACCTAATCGCGACAGTCTGGCGTGAGGAACAGGTCAAAGCCGCCGCCGAGTGCGGTCTGCGCGTGCATGCCAAATTGGATACCGGCTTTCACCGCCTGGGCTTTGACTGCCGCAAGGAAAACCTGCCCGAGCTTGCGCGCATACTGGCTATGCCGCATCTTAAGTTAGAAGGCGTGTATTCGCATCTGGCTTTGGTCAACCGCGAGGAGGACTTAAAGCAGTTCGAGCTGTTTGACAATGCCATCGAATACCTGCGCGCGCACGGCATTAGCCCGCGCTATGTGCACATAGACGACAGCATTGGCATGGTGCGCTATCCCGAGCATCAGTACGACATGGTGCGCGTGGGCGCGTTCCTATACGGCGTGTGGCCTTCGCGCTATGACGACCCGATTACCGCCGAGCCGGTCATTGCCACGCTCAAGGCGCGCGTGACTCACCTAAGCCACCTTGAGGTGGGGCAGGGCGCGGGGTACGATTACCTCTTCCGCGCCGAGCGGCCATCTACATTGGCGACCATATGCGCGGGCTACGGCGATGGGTACGCGCGCGCCGCGTCCAAGTACGGCGGCGAGGTCTCAATACGCGGGAAGCGGTGCAAGCTATCCGGACTTGCGTGCATGGACCAGATGATGGCGGATGTGACCGACGTAGACGGCGTATCCGTGGGCGATGAGGTTGTGCTCTTTGGCGGGCGCGAGATACCCATTATGGAATACGCCGATTGGTGCGATACCAACCGCAATGAAGCGATTACGCGCCTGACCGCGCGCGTGCCGAGGCTATATATGCGCGGCGGCGAGGTCGTAAAGGTGCTGGACTATAACGAAATCTAAAGCCACTGATATAAGTAATATGAAAGGGGCGGACAATATGATAAACGATGAGCTGCGTCAGCGCGCACAGAGCATGCAGGACGAGCTGAGCGCCATTCGCAGGCACATACATATGCACCCGGAAC
This sequence comes from uncultured Oscillospiraceae bacterium, assembly GCA_964439295.1. GTDB lineage: Bacteria > Bacillota > Clostridia > Christensenellales > Aristaeellaceae > Fimadaptatus. The sequence goes on along the minus strand of CAYTOU010000182.1, from coordinate 1,622 downwards.
TGGGCGATCATGAATACGAAACGCAAAAGTACATTATAAGCAAGCTGGACGAATTCGGCATAGAGCATCACGAGTACCCCAACTACACCGCCGTGGTGGGCATTGTGCGCGGCGGCAAGCCCGGCAAGACAGTGGGTCTGCGCGCCGACATAGACGCGCTGCCGCTTACCGAGCAGCCCGGGCGCGAGTACGGCTCCCAAGTCCCCGGCAAGATGCACGCCTGCGGACACGATGCGCATACTACGATTCTATTGGGCGCGGGCAAACTCCTAAACGAAATGCGCGACACACTGCCCGGCAATGTAAAGCTGTTCTTCCAGCCCGCCGAGGAGACCGACGGCGGCGCCGAAAACATGATAAAGCTGGGCTGCCTTGAAGATCCGCATGTGGATTACGTATTGGGTCTACACGTAATGCCGTATATGCCGGTGGGCGATATAGAGACCTGCTACGGCACGCTAAACGGCTCCAGCGATGAGATACGCATAACGGTATCGGGCAAAAAGTCGCACGGCGCGCGCCCGGAGCTGGGCAGCGACGCCATAGCCATATCCGCCGAAATTATATCCGCGCTGCAGCAGCAGGTCAGCCGCCGCACATCGCCGCTTGACAGCTCTGTCGTGACGATAGGTCAGATTTCGGGCGGCACGGCGGGCAACATAATCTGTGACGAGGTACACATGGTGGGCACGCTGCGCACGATAATACCCGAAACGCGCGAGCAGATGCGCACCGAGATAAAGCGCGTGACCGAGGGCATTGCCGCGGCCATGGGCGGCAGCGCCGTATGCGAGATGATTCCGTCCTACTGCGCGCTTATAAACGATAAGCAGGCGGTCGACAGGACGCTCAAGCTCATGCGCCATGTGCTGGGCGAAGAGCATGTGCATATCAAGCCCGCGCCGTCTTTGGGCGTTGAGGACTTTTCGTACTTCTGCCGCGAGCGTCCGGGCGCGTTCTACCATCTGGGCATTGCGCCCAACGCCGAGGCTGCCAAGACCTGGCCTTCGCTGCACACGAGCGAGTTCGACATTGACGAGCGCGCACTGCCTCTGGGCGTTGAGCTGCAATTGCGCCTGGTGCTGGACTACCTAAACGAACAAAAGTAATTCGCGAAGGGGATAATTCAATATGAAAAAGATATTCATAAGCTCCGACATAGAGGGCACGACGGGCATAGTCGATTGGAACGAAACCGAGCTGAAGGAAAAGGACGGCGATTACTTCCGCGAACAGATGTCGCGCGAGGTAGCGGCGGCGTGCCGCGGCGCGCTGTCCGCCGGCGCGGATGAGGTGTTCGTAAAGGACGCGCACGATTACGCGCGCAATATCGACCCGATGGCTCTGCCCGAGGAAGCGCTGATCCTGCGCGCCTGGACGCGCGACCCGTACATAATGATGGCGGGCATCGATTCGTCATTCGCCGGCGCGTTCTATACCGGATACCATTCGGGCGCGGGCATGAACACAAACCCGCTCGCGCACACGATGAACCTAAAGAACAACTACGTCATGATAAACGGCGTAAAGGCGTCCGAGCTATACATAAACATGCTGTCGGCGTCGTATAACGGCGTGCCTTCGCTGATGGTGACCGGCGATGAGGGTCTGTGCAATTGGGC
>CAYTOU010000181.1:0-5675 GCA_964439295.1 uncultured Oscillospiraceae bacterium | reverse complement strand
AGGTACTTCAGCGCGTGCATCTGACCGGTCATTTCCCAATCGCCGCTATATACGGGATCGTGATAGCCTTCTATGCACACATCGCCGCTATAGCCGTTTTCGTGCAGTATGGAGAACACATCGCGCCAGTTGGTGTCGCCGAAGCCGGGCGTGCGCTCGGGCGCGGTCGTGTTGAAGAAGTTATTGCGATATATGCCATGGCGGCGTACGGCGTCCCAATCGATTGAGGCGTCCTTGCCGTGCATATGGACTATCTTCTTTGCCCATACGCGCAGTTCGGCAATGGGGTCTATCAGCTGTATCAACTGATGTGCGGGCTCCCACTCCAATCCCAATGCGTCGGACGGTACGGCATCGAACATCATTTCCCACGCATCGGGGTTCATGCCGATATTGCATGTGCACTTATCCCATGTGCCGTCCATCGGGCAGTTCTCTATCGCCAGTTTAACTCCCTTATCCTCGGCGCGGCGTGCCAGCTCGGAATACACTTCCTTAAAGCGCGGTATGGCATCGGTCACGCTCTTGCCCTCCAGCGCGCCCGCGAACGTGGACACGGTGGTCGCGCCGAAGAGGTGCGCATTGTCTATCGCGTACTCCAGATCGTGCAGCTGGCTTTCGTTTTCAAGTGCATTGCAGTAATAGCCCACGGTGGATATGTATGTGTTCGTGTCGGCTATTATGTCCTTTACCTTGGGCGCAAGCTCCTTTAGATCCACGCCGTGATAGCTCATGTGGAAGTTGATTGCGAAGCACTCAAAGCCCTTGTCCTTCATGCCGGGCAGCCACTGCTCGGCCACATGACCGGGTATACAGGTACCTATCTTTATCTGATCCATTGAATGTCGCTCCTTTCGCGCTATGCGGACTTTTGTCCGCTTATGTACTTATTCAAATATACCCAATATGTGCTGCGCCTGGCGTATGCCGTCCACGGCGGCGGACATTATGCCGCCCGCCCAGCCCGCGCCCTCGCCGGTCGGGTACAGTCCGCGCACGTTTGCGCAGCCGTCCGCGCCGCGCTCTATGCGCACGGGTGCGGATGAACGCGTCTCAACGCCGGTTAGCACCGCGTCGGGATGATCAAAGCCGTGTAGCAGTCGACCCATCTGCGGCAGTGCCTCTCGCATTGACTCGGCGGCGAACTCGGGCAATACGCCGTTTAGGTCGGACGGCTCGACGCCGGGTCTGTAGCTGGGCACGACGTCGCCGAAGCGTTTGCTCTTGCGGCGCTTTAGGAAGTCCTCTACGCGCTGCGCGGGTGCCTTGTAATTACTTCCGCCCGCCAAGAACGCCGCGCGCTCGTACTTGCGCTGGAACTCTACACCTGCGAGCACATCGTTTGAGCCGAAATCGTCGGGATTAACCGATACGAGCAGCGCGCTGTTTGCGTTTTCGCCATCGCGCGCGTGCAGGCTCATGCCGTTGGTCGCGAGCATGCCCTCTTCGGATGCCGAGCACACCACCTGACCACCCGGGCACATGCAGAAGGTGTATACGCCGCGCCCGTTTTTGAGCTGTCGGCTGAGCTTATACTCGGCCGCGCCCAGCACTTTGACAGTCGCCGGGTCCGCGCCCGCCCTGCCGTACTGCGACACGTTTATCATACTTTGCCTATGCTCAATGCGCGCGCCTATCGAAAATGGCTTGGGCTTCATTGCAACGCCGCGCTTTTTGAGCATCTCGTACGTATCGCGCGCGCTGTGACCGCACGCGAGTATAAGTGCATCGCAGGGCAGCTCGTATTCGCCCTGCGCGCTTTTAACGCGAACCGCACGCAGTTCGTCGCCGTCAGTTATAAGATCAATCAGGCGCGACTCGAACCGCACATCGCCGCCCAGCTCGACAATGCGCTCGCGTATACGCTTTACAACACCGCGCAGCATGTCGGTACCGATATGCGGCTTTGCAAGATAGAGTGCCTCCTGCGGCGCGCCGAATTCGACAAGCTGCTTTGTCACCCATGCGCAGCGCGCATCCTTTATGCCCGTGGTCAGCTTGCCATCCGAAAACGTGCCCGCGCCGCCTTCGCCGAAGAGTATATTGCTGTCGGGCGAAAACGCGCCGCCCGCGCGAAAATCATCTACATCGCGCGCGCGCATGTCAACGGGCTTGCCGCGCTCAAGTATTATCGGGCGCGCACCCGCAAGTGCCAGCACAAGCCCCGCAAATAGCCCCGCCGGGCCCAGACCGGCAATTACCGGCTGCTGCTTAAGCTGCGATGCGGGCACGACTATCTCGGGCGCTTCGGCTATTACCGATGCCTGCGGGCAGCGCGCGGCTATCGCCTTTTCATCGCCGCGCACAGACGCGTCTATGTTTACCGAAAAGTGTATATTGCCCTTGTCGCGCGCGTCCACCGAGCGGCGACTCAGGCGCACGCTCAATATGTCCTTTTGCCCCAGCTTGAGCGCACGCATCGCGCTTGCGCGCAAGAACTGCTCATCAAAATTAAGCGGCGCCTTAACGCCGGTTATTCTTATCAATGCCATTCCTCCCGATGCCGCTGCGCGATTTGTCAAGCTGCAGACGGCTGAGTATCGCATCGGCCGCGGTAAGCGCGCTCGCCCATGCCCACATAAGGTTGTATCCGCCACATTCGCCGTCCACGTCCAGTATTTCGCCGCACGCATATAGACCGTTTACGCTTTTTGACATAAGCGTATCGTCAAATCCGCTTAAGCAAAGTCCTCCGCGCATTACCTGTGCGCTTTTAAAGTCCTGCGCGCCCTGAACGCTTATTTCAAACTGCTTTATCGCGTGCGCGAGCGCCTTTATTTCGCTTAGCTTTAGGTCGCTTGAATGCTTTGACGGCGCAATGCCCGCCGCGCGCAGTACGTTCTGCGCAAGCATTCTATTTAGCATACCTGTCAAGAACTGCTCCGCCGGTCGCTCGGGCATGCGCTCGGCGCGGCTGAGCAGCATTTGAATTAGTTCGTTTTCATCTACATTCGGTATAAGGTCGATTAGCAAATTGCACTTCTTCGCCTTATCCAATTCGCGCGACAATTGCATCGCGGCAATTCCGCTCACGCCGTAATCGGTAAAGAGCGCTTCGCCGACTTCGCGCTTGAGCCTATTGTGCGTCTGCGCATCGGTAAGCGTCAGCGCGCAGTGTACTCGCACGCCCTTAAGCCCGCGCAGCATGTTCATATCGCACCTAAGCGCGGTCAACACGGGCATGGGCGCATGCACCTTATGCCCCAGCGCCTGCATTGCTTTAAGCGCATCAAACCCGCGCGATTGTTTGTCGGCGGGTGCGGTGGGCTGTGCCCTGCCGCCGCACGCGAGTATCGCATATCGCGCATTGACTGATGTACCGTCACTTAAATCCACGCGCAGTCCGAAACGTGTCGTTGCAAGCGATGTAACCGCGTGCCCGCAAAGCATCTCCACCTGTCGCTCCTGCGCCGCCAGACGCAGTGTATCCAGCACCGATGCCGCCTGACCGCTGAGCGGATATACGCGCCCATCCTCTTCTTCGCGCGTCATAAGCCCCAAATCTAAAAATTCCGAAAGTAAATTTTCGGGCGGAAACGCACTCAGTACCGCGTGCATGCGGCGCATATCGCGGCTGAAATAATGTTCATCGCCGCCGCGCATGTTGATTAGGTTGCATCTGCCGTTGCCGGTCGCGAGTATCTTGCGCCCCACGCGGTCGCTCTGCTCGATGATCGCGCACCTTGCACCACCGCCGCTTAGGCGCACCGCCGCCATGAGTCCGGCCGCGCCACCGCCTATTATAAGCACATCGTATTGTGCCACTAAAGAACCTCCCGCTTACCTGCCCAGAGGCAGCTTTTCAATGCGCTCAATGCCCAAACCATGCAGGTATTCGGCGGCACTGTCGTACACATCGGTATCGCTCAGGCGCTCGGCCTGATGCGCATCGATGCCGATAATGCACTTGATGTCCTCCTGCGCGGCGATTTCCCAGAATTTTTCGCAGGGGTAGCCCAGACCCGGGCAGCCGCCCTGACGCTTGTACCTTACGCCCTGCAGGTTGTATTCAAGCGGCATTTTCAGTTCACGCGCGCACCTGCATAGGTCCCTTGCGACCGCGACGCAATCGGCATCGAACTTGCGATACGCCCTAAAGCACAGGTCGGGATGCGCGAGGTATACGAACATGCCCGTCATCATGCCCTTTGTCGTGCGATCCGCATAGTCATGCAGCCCGCTCGCGGTAGTGACCGAGCCGAAATACGCACCTGTACGCTCGTCGGTATCGAAGTGATTGCCCAGTATCAGGTAGTCCAGCTTGTTTTTGTCCTTAAGCTCCTGCATCCAGGGCAGCATTGCCGGATAGTATTCGCACTCCAGACCGCAGTATATGTTTATATCGCGCGCGTATCTTTCCCCCAGACCGCGCACTGTCTCCAGATATCCGCTGAATTCTTCGGGACGCATGCGCATAGTGGATTCATAGCCGTCATCAAACGGCCACGGGCAGTGATCGGAAAAGCCCAACTCCTTAAATCCCGCCGCGATTGCGTTTTTGACATACTGCTTTTCAGAGCCCGACGCATGGCGGCAGCGGTATGTGTGCGTATGATAGTTAGTTCTCATATAAAAAATCTCCATTGCCGATCGAATAATCCTTATCAAGACAATTATACATCACCTAAGGCTTTCCATGCAATAAAAAACGCTTTCATTTAATGTAGCATTATCTGCATAAGTAAAACAAAATGAAGTCATATTGCGAATAATTAATCATTTCACGCGTGATAAAAAGGCGCGCGGCATGATAGAATTTATCAAAAATCCGCACACGGAGGAATACTGATGTCACTTAAACTCAAATCGAGCCTCATGCTGCTGCTGACATCGTTCATATGGGGAACGGCGTTTGTCGCGCAGAGCATAGGCATGGATTACATAGGACCCCACACATATGTCGGCATACGTTATATAATCGGCTGTATTGTGCTTTTGCCGCTAATCGCGTATCGCACAAAGCACGGCCAGGATCAAACAAAGCGCATCGCGTCCGAAACGTCGCCCGAGCAGGCGCGCCGCATTACTATAATAGGCGGCGTATGCTGCGGCGTGGCGCTGTTTGTCGCGTCACTCATGCAGCAGATAGGTCTGACCGGCACCGACGCGGGCAAAGCCGGCTTCATAACCGCGCTGTACATAGTGCTTGTGCCGGTATTCGGCTTGCTTCTGGGGCGCAAGATAACGCCCATAATGGCATTCAGCGTTGCGCTGGCGGTCGTGGGACTGTACCTGCTGTGCGTAAACAACGGCTTTGCGCTGGCAACGACCGATCTGTACCTGCTGGCGTGCGCGTTCCTTTTCACGATACAGATACTGGTCGTGGACCACTTTTCGCCGCTCGTCGACCCGGTCAGGCTAAGCTGCATACAGTTCCTGGTGGCGGGCATATTGGGCTGCATATGCATGTTCATATTCGAGCAGCCCGACATAAACGCGATACTGGCATGCGCGGGACCCATACTGTACGCGGGCGTGTTGTCCTCGGGCGTCGCGTATACGCTTCAGATAGTGGCGCAGGCGCATTTGGCGCCGGCATCGGCATCGCTGCTGATGAGCTTTGAATCGGTGTTCTCGGCAATATCGGGCGCAATCATATTGGGCGAGACGATGACCGCGCGCGAAGGCATGGGTTGCGTAATAATGTTCTGCGCGGTGCTGCTGTCGCAGCTGGG
>CAYTOU010000180.1:0-5681 GCA_964439295.1 uncultured Oscillospiraceae bacterium | reverse complement strand
GCAGTTCACGCCCCACCATATATTCGAGTGGGGCGCGAAAACTTGTTTGCGGACGTGTTACTGGTTGTATGAGTAGCCTTGCACACTAACTCAAACTAGTCACTCGCCTACTATTCACTAGTCACTAACCCGCCATCCGGCTCGCGCCCGCCATATATTAAAGCGGGCGCGAGAAGTAGCTATATTGGCAGCACTGCAATTATTTTAGGGGAACGATGACCTCTCAGCCGCTGTGGCGGCAGCTCTCCTTTCAGGCGAGCCATGGGCTTGGCTACGGCGTAATTCTTCATTCTAACTCAACCTGTTCCCTAATCCCTGTTCCCTAGTCCCTCTAACGCACCACGCACACTAACTCAAGCTAACCGCTAACAGCTATCGGCTGGCGCGCACGCGCACGCGCCCGCACACTAACTAAAGCTAACAACTAACCGCTAACAGCTAACAGCTCCAAAAAAAGAAAAAGCCCTTCCCAAAGGGAAGAGCTTCTCCATGTCACCATCAGATATTCGCATCCACCCATGCCTTGAGTTCGGCGGGAGAGCATGCGCCTATCTTACTTGCAACGGCTTCGCCGTTTTTGAATATCATCATCGTGGGAATGCTGGATATATTATACTTCTTTGCCAGATCGGGCACGCCGTCCACATTGAGCTTACCGGCATTGAGCTTGCCGGCGTACTCTTCGGCGATCTTTTCCACAACCGGAGCCATCATGCGGCAGGGGGCGCACCACACTGCCCAGAAGTCTACCAGCGTAGGCGTTGCGCCGCCCACTGCTTCGCTAAACGTTTGCGCGTTCAGTTCTCTTACCAAATCAGCCATATTATTTCCCTCCGTTACTTTGTGCTTTATTCTTAATTTCGGACAATGTATGACCGCACGGCGTCATGTCCATGCTCAGCGCGCCCTTACGCGCCATATGCGGCGCAATGACCCTGACGCACACAAAGCCCAGTGCCATGAACGCAAGTCCCAGCACTATGCTTGCCGTCTCGCCGCTTATGCCCAGCGCGCCGGACACGGGCTGACCCAGCAGCAGTCCGGCAAACAGCAGTACCAGCGGCAGCACATACGTCAGCGCCGATGCGCGCAGCACTCTATCGGCGGGCATATCTATGTCAACCGTATCGCCCTCATGAAAATTCCCTTCGGGCAGATCCAGAAGCATCTGCTGCTCCTTGCACATGCCGCAATGCTCGCACTCGGTCGGGCGAATCACCTTGACCTTAAGCTCGCCATTTTCATTCCTTACAACCGTGCCGGTTCTGCGCATGCATGCCGCCTCCCGTGCTTTAAATCCGCTTACATTGATTATACCCGAAACGGCATTATTTAATCAATACCCATGCCGCTTTTTTATTAAGGCTTAAGCCGCGGCCGTGCGATTTTCAAACTTATGCACAGCCGCGGGGGTGTCCTGTTACATATCCACCTTTATCTTAAGTGCCTCAAGCTGCTCGGGCTTTACATCGCTGGGGGTATCCATCATCAGGCAGTTTGCGCCCTGGCCCTTGGGGAACGCGATTACATCGCGCAGGCTATCCGCGCCGGTCAGCTGCATTATCATGCGGTCGATGCCGAACGCGAAGCCACCGTGGGGCGGAGTGCCGTACTTGAAGGCCTCCAGCAGGAAGCCGAAGCGGTGCTGCGCCTCCTCGCGGCTTATGCCCAGCAGGTCGAACGTCTGCGACTGCACTTCGCTGGAGTGTATACGTATGGAACCCGAACCCATCTCAATGCCGTTGAGTACCAGGTCATACGCGTTCGCGCGCACCTTACCCATATCGGTCTTGAGCAGGGGCAGGTCTTCCTCCATGCAGCTGGTGAAGGGGTGATGCATAGCCATATAGCGGCCTTCCTCATCGCTCCACTCGTACATCGGGAATTCGGTTACCCAGAACAGGTTATACTGACCCTCGGGTATCAGGTTATGCTTATGGGCGATTTCCAGACGCAGTGCGCCCAGTGCCTGATAGACGGTGGTATTCTTATCCGCCACGAAGAACAGCGCATCGCCGGGCTGACCGTCCATCGCGCTTACCAGTTCGGCCATCTTCTCATGGCTTAGGAACTTAAGGAAGGAGCTCTTGAGCGAGCCATCGGGCTGCACGGTGACCCATGCCAGACCCTTAGCGTGGTAGGTCTTGACCAGATCGGTCAGTGCGTCTATCTGCTTGCGGGGCATTTCGGGTGCCAGACCCTTTGCGTTTATGCCGCGCACACTACCGCCGTTGGCGATTGCGCTTTCGAACACGGTGAAGCCGCACTCGCGCACGACATCGCTTACGTCCTTTAGGCGCATCTCAAAGCGGGTATCGGGCTTATCCGAGCCGTAGTTATCCATTGCGTACTGCCAAGTCATGCGCGGCAACGGCAGCTGAATGTCCCTGCCCAGCACATCGTGGAACACGCGCTCGAACGCGCCTTCTACAACGGTCTGTATATCGACCATATCGACGAAGGACATTTCCATATCCAGCTGAGTGAACTCGGGCTGACGGTCGGCGCGGGAGTCCTCATCGCGGAAGCAGCGCGCGACCTGATAGTACTTATCAAAGCCCGCCAGCATCAACAGCTGCTTATATATCTGCGGGGACTGCGGCAGTGCGTAGAACTCGCCGGGGTGTACGCGGCTGGGTACCAGGTAGTCGCGCGCGCCTTCGGGCGTGGACTTGGTCAAAATAGGCGTTTCGACCTCGGTGAAGCCCTGCTCGTCCATGTAATTGCGTATGGTATTGATTATGCGATGGCGCATGCGAATCGTGCGCTGCAGTGCCGGACGGCGCAGGTCTAAGTACCTATACTTAAGGCGAACGGTCTCGCTCTCGTTTGCGTTATCGTCGATGTAGATGGGCGGGGTTTCGCTCTTATTGAACAGCGCGGCTTCCTTTACGAATACCTCTATATCGCCGGTGTCCAGTTTAGCGTTCTTCATGCCCTCTTCGCGGGCGCGCACTTCGCCGCGTATGCTTACCACGTACTCGCTGCGCAGGCTCTCGCCCAGCTTAAAGCACTCTTCGCCGCACACGCCCTCATCGAACACGACCTGTACCAGACCGCTACGATCGCGCAGCCATACGAATATCAGTCCGCCCAAGTTACGGGTGCGCTGCACCCAGCCATCCAAAGTAACCGTCTGACCCACGTCAGACGCGCGCAGCTCGCCGCAATAGCGCGTGCGCTTCCAATCCTTTATACTCGGCATATCATTCACCCTCTGAAATATTGTTTATAATTTTAACCCAGCATGTTTTTGACTTCGCTTACAACATCTGCGCGCGACACGGTGTGCTCTTCGGACTTAGTCATATCCTTGAGCTTAACCACGCCCGCCGCCAGCTCATCGCCGGCTATAACCGCGACAACAGGTGCGCCTATCTTGCCGGCGTACTTAAACTGTGCCTTCATGGAGCGTGCGGCATGGTCTATATCGCACTTTATGCCATTGCGGCGCATTTCCTTTGCCAGCTTCATGCCCTCAACGCGCGCATCATCGCCCATGGTGACTATGAACGCATCGTAAAGGCGGGGCGGCTGGGGCTCAACGCCCTGCTGCTTCATTACCATGATCAGGCGCTCTGTGCCCATGCCGAAACCTATACCGGCGCACTTAGGACCGCCTATCTGTTCGACCAGACCGTCATAGCGTCCGCCGCCGCACACGGTCAGCTCGCTATCGGGCTTACCGTTTTCGCCGGGCACGCGAGTGATTATCTCGAACACGGTCTTGGTATAGTAGTCCAGACCGCGCACTATGCGGCTATCGACCTCATATGCAATGCCCATTGCGTCCAGATAGCGCTTAAGGTTATCGAAGTGCTTACGGCAATCGTCGCACAGGTTATCCAATATGGACGGTGCGCCCACGGTCGCGTGCTTGCAGCCCTCTTCCTTGCAGTCCAGCACGCGCAGCGGGTTACGCTCCAGGCGCTCAAGGCAGGTCTTGCACAGTTCGCCCTTACGCTCGCTTAGGAACTCTATCAGGCGCTTCTTATACGTTTCGCGGCACTCGGGGCAGCCGATTGAGTTAATGCGCAGCATGAGGTTCTTGACGCCGACCTTACCTATCACGTCCAGTGCGAGCGAGATTATTTCGGCATCGCAGCTTGCGTCGGGTGCGCCGAATATCTCAATGCCGAACTGGTGATGTTCGCGCAGGCGACCCGATTGCGGCGCCTCATAGCGGAACACCGGGCAATTGATATAGCACATCTTCTGCGGCAGCGGCTGTGCGTACAGGCTGCTTTCGACGAATGCGCGCACTGTACCCGCGGTGCCTTCGGGCTTAAGCGTAATCGAGCGGTCGCCGCGATCCTTGAACGTATACATTTCCTTTTGCACGACATCGGTCGTATCGCCGACCGAGCGCTGGAACAGCTCCGTATGCTCGAATACGGGCGTACGCACCTCGCGTATGCCATGCTGTGCGCACACCTCGCGCTGAGTGCGCTCTATCATCTGCCACAGATAGCTCTCATCGGGCAGTACATCGCGCGTGCCGCGCGGTGCTTGTGTAAGAAGCATTGTCATTCCTCCCTTGGTTTTGACGCAAACGGCGAATATAAAAAAACGCGGTCTTTCAACCCATTGTAGGGGCGAAAGATCGCGGTGCCACCCTGCTTTAAGCGGCTTAATCGCCGCAGCTCAATCATCCGATCAAAAACTTTCGGATGCCGACCTTAACGCGGTCACACGACCCGTCATTTCCTACGGGCTGCTCCGGGGTGTCGTTCAAGCGTATGTATGCGCGGGCTTCTCAATCAAATGCCCGTTCCCTGTGCCATGCATATGCGCTCTACTCTTCCCATCGCCGCATTTGCGCTTTATTTGATATAAATGATAGCACGTCCCGCCGAAAAAGGCAAGTTTTCCTTCAAAACTTAACCCTGCGGCTTACCACAGATCGGTCCAGCCATTCGGGTATTCATCGAAAGGTTCGGGATTACGTCCCGCGCCCTGTTCCTTAAGGCGTATGACCTTAGCCATATCGGTGACCGTGTTTTCGTCATACTTTTCGAAGTCATACTCATCGATAACGATTGCGCCCATTCTAGCCATATCGGCTATATTTGCGCGCTGAATCTCCTCGGTCTGGGACGAGCAGCAGTCCTCTATGACCACGACATTATAGTCCAGTGCGTTTGCGTCATAGCATGTCGTTCTGATGCAATTAGGCGTAGTCGTGCCTGTCAGAATGACCGTACGCACTCCCAAGCGCCTGAGTATCAGATCCAGCTCTGTTCCGAAGAACGCGCTCCAGCGGGGCTTTATTATCGTATAGTCGCCGGGCTGAGGCTTAAGCTCCGCGGGCGTATCTGCGCCTATTACGCTATGCGATGCCGGTGTCATACCTCTACCGCCGCTTTGCCAGCCCTCATACCTCGTCAGCTCGACATCGCTACCATCCGTGCGATATATACGCTTTACGAAAAACACCGGTATGCCCTTTCTTCTCGCCGCCTTCAACGCGCGCGCACACGCGGGCACCGTCTTCTGCGCTCCCGCTATGCAGTGCGCCGACTCGGGCGATATAAACCCATTCTCCATATCGATTATCACAAACGCCGATCGCGTGGGATTAGGTCGCATATGTCTCACTCCTGACTGGTTGGTTTTGGGGACGAGGGGGGGAACGTTTCTTTCTTTGAAAAGAAAGAAACAAAGAAACTTTGATCTGCCTG
>CAYTOU010000179.1:0-5783 GCA_964439295.1 uncultured Oscillospiraceae bacterium | reverse complement strand
AGAATTATCCCACTTTAGGGGAGGCAACCCAAATGGACATATATATGCCGCAGCAGGCGCAAAAGGCACTTGACGTACTCGAAAATGCAGGATATGAGGCATACATTGTGGGCGGCTGCGTGCGCGATCAACTGATGAATCGCGTACCGGGCGACTACGATATAACCACATCCGCATTGCCCGAGCAGGTTATGACCGCCTTTGCGGGCGAGCGCATAATACCCACCGGCATAAAGCACGGCACTGTTACCGTCGTACTGGACGACATGCCGCTTGAGATAACCACATTCCGTGCCGATGGCGAATACACCGATCACCGCCACCCGGACGGCGTGTCGTTTTCGACAAAGCTGAGCGATGACCTGTGCCGCCGCGATTTTACAATAAACGCAATGGCATATAGTCCCCGCCGCGGACTTATCGACATGTACGGCGGCATGGAGGATATAAAGAACAGCTGCATACGCTGTGTGGGCGATGCCGAAAAGAGGTTTGAAGAGGACGCACTGCGCATGCTGCGCGCGGTCAGATTCGCCTCCGTACTGGGTTTCGACATTGAATACAGCACGCGCGAGGCACTCAAGGCACATGTGGGCGACATAACATACGTTGCGCGCGAACGTATATGCGCCGAGCTCAATAAGGCGGTATGCGCCGAATACGCGCAGTACACATTCGAAGAGTGCAGCGAGCTAATTATGACCGCGCTCAAGTTGGATATGGACTTTGCGGAGTATTCCGAGGCGGTAAACATGATGACGCATACGCACCATAATCTGGTCTCGAAATGGGCGGCGCTATTATATAAGCTGGGTGCGGAGCGCGCGGCACAGGTGCTTACCGATCTGCGTGAGCCAAACACTATCATAAACCGTGTGCGCGCGGCGATAGAGAATTGTGCCTACCCGATATACCCCGAACGCACGAGCATATTAAGCGCGCTAAATAAGATGGGCTTTGACGGCTTTGACGATGCGGTTGCGCTTCAAATGACGTGCGCCGCGTGCTTGGGCACTGACCTGCAGCGTGTAATCGACTTAAGCAAAGCGAGCGATATGGTGATTAAACTCCTGGAAAAGGACGAGTGTTTTTCCCTGATGCAGCTCAAAGTAAACGGCGGCGACATGAAGGAGCTGGGACTCACCGGACGCGCGATAGGCGAAACGCTGAATAAGCTGCTTGACGATGTAATACATGAGCGGGTCGCAAACAATAAAAGCGAACTGATAAAAAGGGCAAAGAGCATGATACAGTAAAGGCGTTTTTAGGTAGTCTATGCTGAATGCCCGCCTTGATACAGTGCCCGAATCGTGTTATACTTAAGCTTGAAAAGTAACAGTCAACACTATTGCAAAACTGTATAGCGCTGACTGTTCCATAAATCGACTTATGAAAAATATCTATATCGGAAAGGATGATAGCTGTGAACGCAGCCAAATGCACATTCCGCCCCGATCGCGTGCTTAGCAAGCGCGACGAAAAGCTCTATGGTCACTTCCTTGAACATTTCCATCGCCAGATTTACGGCGGCGTGTACGATCCTGACAATGCACTGTCCGACAGCGACGGCTTCCGCACCGACGTAATCGACGCCATGCGCAAAATAAAGGTTCCGATAATCCGCTGGCCGGGCGGATGCTTCGTGTCGTCCTATCATTGGAAGAAGGCAGTTGGCCCCAACCGCACGCCGTTCTTTGACAAGGCGTGGCGTCTGGAGGACCCCAACTCGTTCGGCACCGACGAATTCATAAAGCTGTGCCGCAAGATAGGGTGCGAGCCGTACATATGCACAAACGCCGGCACGGGCACCGCCGAGGAAATGAGCGACTGGGTCGAGTACTGCAATCTGGAAGACGAGGGCGAGTACGCGCGCATGCGCATTGCCAACGGCTATAAGCAGCCGCATAAGGTCAAGTACTGGTCGATAGGCAACGAAAACTACGGCTGGTGGGAGATAGGCGCCAAGGGCGTGGGCGAGTGGGGCAGGCTGGTGCTGGAATCGGCAAAGATGATGAAGCATGTCGATCCCGATGCCG
Organism: uncultured Oscillospiraceae bacterium; assembly: GCA_964439295.1. GTDB lineage: Bacteria > Bacillota > Clostridia > Christensenellales > Aristaeellaceae > Fimadaptatus. The sequence goes on along the minus strand of CAYTOU010000179.1, from coordinate 3,747 downwards.
AGCTGTCCGCCGCGGCACTGGCCGATCTGGATTGGAACATTGACCTGCTCAAAAACGCGGGCGCGCATCTGGACTGGATATCGATACATAAGTACTGGGACATGATGGCGAACGAGAATAATCCCGCCAATTACGAGCAGTGCATGGCATTTACATCCGACCTGGACAACGACCTAAACAAGGTGCGCGGTCTGCTCATGGCCATGGGTCTGGATAAGCAGATCAAGATAGCGTATGACGAATGGAACCTGCGCAGCTGGCATCATCCCAACGTCCACACGATAAAGCAGGGGCGCACAAAGGATGAGTACATAACCCCGCGCGACAAAAACGACATCAACTCCATGTACACCATGGCCGATGCCGTGTTCTCCGCTTGCTTCCTAAATACGCTCAACCGCAACAGCGATATGGTGGGCATGGCCAACTTCGCGCCCATCGTCAACACGCGCGGCTGCATATTCACGCACAAGGACGGCATAGTACTGCGCAGCACGTACCATGTGTTCGACCTCTACGTCAATTACATGGGCGATGAGGTGCTGGACGGCTGGATGGACGATGCCGAAACCATGGACGTAATCGGCAAAGACGGTCGTATGCAGACTGTTCCCGTGCTGGACGTTCTGCCCACGCGCATGAGCGAAAACGGCATGCTGGCAATAGCCGCTGTCAATAAGCACCCGTCGCAGGCGCGCACTCTCTCGCTCAAGGCGGAAGGCAACTTCACCGCCAAGGAATACCGCGTAATCACGGTAAACGGCGACAGTGTCGACTCGTATAACGACATCGGCATAAATGGCGTCACGCTCACCGCGGGCGACTGGCAGCCCATAAACAGCGACAAACAGGTAACGCTTGCGCCTCACTCGGTCAATGTAATTCAGGTGAGGTAAGGAAAAGGCGAATAGCTTAAGATAGATATCGGCGGCATATCCCGGGAGTTTAAGGGATATGCCGCCGGTTTTCTTTATGTGCTTATTTGGTGTGGTGATGTAGATCGGGTGAGATAAGCCTTACAGCGCCCGAAGGAACCCTGTAAGCCTCTCGGCCAGACGCTTATGCCCCGCATCGTTCGGGTGCAGACCGTCGGGTACCAGACGCTCACGCACATCATCCAGGCGCGGCTGCAGTCCGGACGTGGCAAATAGGTCGCATACCGGCAGCGCGTAGTACTCCGCAACCGTGCGTATTATGTTCACGTAGTCGCGCAGCGTGCCGACGGGCGCGGGCTTATTGTCGCCCGTGGGTATGTCCTCGGTTAGACGGTGTATGGGCGTGCATATGACAATTACCGCGTTGGGGTATGTGGTTATCAGCGTGCTCATAAGGTAGTGACATGCGCCCCAGAAGGTGTCCGGCGTGCGGTCGGTGGGTACACCTATGGGCGCATCGCCGTGACCGAAGTCGTTCGTGCCGCCCATTACGACCACTATGTCCGCGTCCTTGTCCATCTGTGTCGCGCGCATGCAAAAGTCCTGATCGAACTTTTCATTGCCCACGGTGGGCTTCATCTGACGCGCATAACGCGTGCCGCCTATGCCGTAGTTGTTCACGCGCTTAAAGTTGCACATGCGCCCCATGCGCGCGGTGTATATGTTGTCCGGATAAGTTACGCCGTGCCCCTCGGTTATGCTGTCGCCTAAGAAGTTGATTATCTTGCCTTCCAGCTCCACTTGTGTTTCCTCCCTGCGATTAGGTTTTTGCTCACCGTGAATTATAGTAGTATTGACGCAAAAATGCAAGCCGCAACCGCATTACGCCATCTATCATCAGAAATGGTTTCATGTAAAGGTGTGCCTGCCCGTGTTCCCACTATTCATAGTGATGGGCACACTCAGCGCGCTTATATGCATATGGCTGTGGTAAATACGTATGAAAATCGCACGCAGGGGTGATTCATTCGTGTTAAAGACGTTAAATCCGCCCGGAAACCGCATTTTTCTTGAAGAAAGGTATTGACATTGCCCGAAAATAGTGCTATCCTTTGATAAACCGATGAGGGAGAGTAAGTAGAAACCGAATAAACCATCCTTAAGAGAGTCGCAGGTGGTGTGATTGCGGCGGATGCGTGCGGTATCGAATGGACTTCCGAGGGCAATCGGAAACGGCAAAAAGCCGGAGTATGTGCGACGGAGCGGCGCTTCGTAATCAAACGCAGGCGTATTATTCGATACGCATAAGTGGGCGTTTCCTTTAAAGTAAAGGACGTCAAGCCGGGTGGCACCGCAGGATGTGATTTCAAAGCTCCTGTCCCAGCAAACAAATGCTAAGGGACGGAGCTTTTTTATATGCCGTCCCGGACAAATCGAAAGGAGACACCGACTATGAAGACCGAAAACATCCCCTACAAGATATACCTTGATGAAAGCGAAATGCCCAAGGAATGGTACAATGTCCGCGCCGATATGAAGAACAAGCCCGCGCCGCTGCTCAATCCCGCGACACGCGAGCCCATGACGCCCGAAGGACTGTCCGGTGTTTTCTGCGATGAGCTCATCAAGCAGGAGCTGGACAACGACACCGCGTATTTCCCGATTCCCGAGGAAATTCTTTCCTACTATAAGATGTACCGTCCGTCGCCGCTCATGCGCGCATACCGCCTGGAGGCAAAGCTGGGCACGCCGGCAAAGATATACTACAAGTTCGAGGGCAATAACACCAGCGGCAGCCATAAGCTCAACAGCGCCATCGCTCAGGCTTACTACGCCAAGAAGCAGGGTCTGAAGGGCGTAACAACCGAGACCGGCGCCGGTCAGTGGGGCACCGCGCTTTCCATGGCATGCTCTTACTTCGGTCTGGACTGCAAGGTATACATGGTCAAGGTATCGTATGAGCAGAAGCCCTTCCGCCGCGAGGTAATGCGCACGTACGGCGCGTCTGTCACGCCTTCTCCGTCCATGGAGACTAACGTAGGCCGCAAGATAAACGCCGAGCATCCCGGTACGACCGGCTCTCTGGGCTGCGCCATTTCCGAGGCCGTCGAGACCGCGACCAGCCTGCCGGGCTATCGCTACGTGCTGGGCAGCGTGCTCAACCAGGTGCTGCTGCATCAGTCCATAATAGGTCTGGAGACCAAGATCGCTCTCGATAAGTACGGCATTAAGCCCGACGTAATCATAGGCTGCGCGGGCGGCGGCTCCAACCTGGGCGGACTTATTTCCCCGTTCATGGGCGAAAAGCTGCGTGGCGAGGCCGACTACCGCATTATCGCCGTTGAGCCCGCATCCTGCCCCAGCTTCACCCGCGGCCGCTTCGCATACGACTTCTGCGACACCGGCAAGGTTTGCCCGCTGGCCAAGATGTACACACTGGGCAGCAACTTCATACCCGCGCCCAACCATGCCGGCGGTCTGCGCTATCACGGCATGAGCAGCGTGCTCAGCCAGCTGTACCATGACGGACTGATGGAGGCCATATCCGTACCTCAGACCGCCGTATTCGAAGCCGCCGAGATGTTCGCGCGCACCGAGGGCATACTGCCCGCGCCCGAAAGCAGCCACGCCATACGCGCCGCGATAGACGAGGCCGTACGTTGCGCCCAGACCGGCAAGAGCGAGACCATCGTATTCGGTCTGACCGGTACCGGCTACTTCGATATGACCGCGTACGAGAAGTTCCATGACGGCAAGATGACCGACTACATTCCTTCCGATGAAGAGCTGGAGCAGAGCTTCGCTCAGCTGCCGTAATCCGATTGGTTTAGTCGCGATTTGATTCTGAGATTGTTTCTCATAATAAGTAGCT
>CAYTOU010000178.1:0-5825 GCA_964439295.1 uncultured Oscillospiraceae bacterium | reverse complement strand
CCCCGCATACTAACTCAAGCTAACGGCTAACCGCTAACAGCTAACGGCTTGCGCGTCCCCCTCACGCATCGTCAAGCTCAGTTCGATTCAGTAGTTTCGGCGCTTCCTCTATGATCGGCGCGAGTGTCGCGTATTCGGCGGGCAGTTCGTCTGCAGTGCGGTATGTCGCAACGCCCATGGGCTTTGAATAGTCCCTTATCGCCAGCTCAACCACGCTCTTATTGGCTTCACGGCAGAGCAATATGCCTATAGATGGATTTTCGCCGCTCTTACGCTCCTTTTCATCCAGCGCGGATAGGTAGAAGTTAAGCTGTCCCAGATATGACGGCTTAAATTTGCCCTTCTTAAGCTCTATTACCACCAATGCCTTTAGATCACGCTGAAAGAACAGCAAATCGGCATAAAACTCCTCGCCGCCAACCTCAATGCGATGTTGATTACCTATAAAGCAAAAGCCCGAACCCAGGCACTGAATGAAGTTACGTATACTGCCTATGATTTCCTTTTCCAATACCTTTTCGTCCAAATCCTCCGGATCGGACAAATCGAGCTCTTCGGTATTGATAAAGTCCAAGAAGTACTCGTCCTTAAACATGCGAATAGCCTTCATGTACTGCTTGTCATCGGGCAGAGTTACTGAAAAATTATTGGGCAACGCGCCGCGATGGCTATACAGATCTTCTTTAAGACGAGAACGCAGTACGCTTTTACTCCAATGCCCCTTTGCGCATTCGCATATATAGAAAAGACGTTCGTCCAGTGTATTTGTCTTATGCAATATTTCCATATGGTGCGTAAAGCTAATGGCGGTAAAAGCTTCCATAGCTTCCATCTGAAAATCAGAAGGTAAATGAAAGCATTTTGTCATACCAGTCAAATCGGTAGCCGCGGCTACCGATTTACTACTTGACAGATTTTCCGATTCAATCTGCAGATACGGCTGCCATTCTTCATAAAACCGTCGCATCAGCTTGATATTCTCAGATGAAAACCCGCGCAGTCCGGGCAGCTCCTCGCGTAAGCGCGCGCTGATTTCATCGATTGCGCCCGTTCCCCACGTTCCCATCCTTGAATTGCCCGACACATAGCCGCCAATAGAATAGTATAGCGAAAGCATCTCTGTATTGCTGTGTTTAGCCGCGCGGCTTTGGCTTCTTAAGATCGCCGTTTTTATCGATTACACGGCTTCAAGATACTTATCATTCATACGCAGTACCTCCGTAATCGTTGCGATTATGTTCAGAGTGCAGCCAATCGGCGTGCCGGTTCAACCCCCTCACGGCTTACAATTCCCGCAAGGGTCATAGCCCTGCTCAATTGCCTCTTCGCGGGTGGCTAGCGCCACGCGGTTCTTTTCGGCGGGCAGGGTTTTACATGTCGGGCGATGGAACTTCTTTGTGTTCTTATTGCCTATATAGCCGCTTTCGGTGGTGTCGGTGCTAATGCTGTCGAAATTGCGCTCGGCGGTTACGGTAAGCGTATTCCCATCGCTTTTTACCGTTACGGTGCCGTTTTCGTCGGTGCGCAGTATGCGCGCGCCCGCATCGGTAAGCCTTTCTAATGCGGCATCGGTCGGGTGACCGAAGTCGTTATCCTTGCCCACCGATATTACCGCCCACTCGGGGCTGACCGCGCTTAAGAAGTCGGCGCAGGACGAGGACGACGCGCCGTGATGTCCCACCTTAAGCAGGTCGCAATCCAGCTCTTCGCCCGAATTCAGCAATGCGCGCTCGGCGTTTTCGCCCGCGTCGCCGGTAAAGAGCATGGATGTCGAGCCGTACACAATGCGCAGCACAATCGAGTTTTCATTTAAGTCGTCCAGATCGCTTATCGGCGACAGCACGTATATGTCCGCGCCGCCCAATGAAAGCGTATCGCCCGCCGACAGCGTCTTAAGCGTAAGTCCCTGCTTATCTACGTATTTTTTAAAGCTGATGAAGTAGTTTTGGTCATAGTCGGTCGTGCTGGTATATGCCGCGTCCACATCGACCGAGTTGAGCGGACCGCATAGGCCACCCACATGGTCGTCATGCGGATGCGAGTTGATCATATATTTAAGCTCGTCTATGCCCAGAGAATCGAGCAGCGACACGAGCATGGAGCTATTATCCGCCGTGCCGCCGTCCAGCAGCATGCTTTCGCCATCGCATGTAATCAGGCATGCATCGCCCTGACCCACATCGATAAACCGCGCGGTAAGGTCGGCGCGCGCGCACAGCGGCATTAGCAGCATAAAAGCCGCTGCCATGAGTGCGCACAGTCTGCGCGCGCGGCGCATACAGCTCATCACGCCTTGCCTCCTATTAGTTCAACGCCGCCTATGGGCAGCTCGCGCGATATGCGCTCCAGCTCTATCTGATCCATTGTCGCCACTATGACAGTGCCCTGCGCGTCGTATTCTTCGGACAGGACATTGCTCTTTTCGTGTATGCGGCTGACCAATTGTCCCTTTGAGTACGGCACGCGTATGCGCACCCTATGCAGCATCGCCGCGGCGCGCGACTGTATTTCGCGCAGCAGATCGTCAAGTCCCTCGCCCGTGCGCGCGGATATGTAGAAACTCCCGCGCGGCAGCGGCATGCGCTCTTCGACGCCATCGCACTTATTGAGCGCCTCGATAATCGGCTTATCGCCCGCGCCCAACTGCGCAAGCACCTCGCCCACCACCTTGCGCTGTGCGCGCCATTCGGGATTGGACGCATCCGAGACCACGACAAGCAGGTCGGCCTTGACGACTTCCTCCAGCGTGGCCTTAAACGCGCTGACCAGCTCATGCGGCAGCTTGTTTATAAAGCCTACTGTATCGATGAGTAAGCAGTTCTGATTGTCGGGCAGGGCGAGCTGACGCGTCGTGGTATCCAGCGTTGCGAACAGCTTATCCTCGGCCAGCACATCGGCGCCCGACATGCGATTGAGCAGCGTGGACTTGCCCGCGTTGGTATAGCCCACAAGTGCCACAACCGGCACGCCGTTTTTCTGCCTTTGGCGGCGCTGCAGTTCGCGCTGTACAATCAGTTCCTTGAGCTCGCTATTTACATCGGCTATGCGGCGGCGTATGTAGCGGCGATCCTGTTCCAGCTTGCTTTCGCCCGGACCGCGCGTGCCTATGCCGCCCGCCAGACGGCTGAGCGCCGTGCCCTGACCGGTCAGGCGGGGCAGGCGGTATTGCAGTTGAGCCAGCTCAACTTGAAGCTTGCCTTCGCGCGAGCGCGCGCGCTGTGCGAATATGTCCAGTATCAGTCCGGTGCGGTCAATGCACCTGACTCCCAGAGCTTCTTCAAGATTGCGCAGCTGTGCGCCGGTCAATTCGTCATCGAATATGCATATGTCCACATCCAGCGCCTGAGCGGTGAGCGACAGCTCCTCGACCTTGCCCGAGCCTATGTACGTGGCGGTATCCGGCTTGGGCAGATGTTGCAGCACGCGCTCCACCACGACGCCGCCCGCGGTATCGGTCAGCGCCGCCAGCTCGTCCAGCGACTCCATGCTGTCCACCGACACGAGCAGTGCGCGCTCCTCATCGGACTCCATGCCCGACCATGCGCGCACGCGCCCGTCCGCCAGCGCGATTTCGCGCATCCACTCTTCCTGCGGTATGCGGCTGACCGGCACTTCTTTAGGCTCAATCACCTCGACCACGCCGCCCGCGCCCATCTCACCTAAAAAGCCCACGCCTATTTCGCGCGCCTTACCGCCTATTACGCTCACGGCGGCCATTGCGTCAAAGTTCATGCTGCGCAGTGCCTGTCTGTCCACGCCCGACAGATGCGGCGCGCCCTCGGGATGCGTATGTATGCACCTTATCATGGACAGTCTGCCCGGATTGCGCCTGAGGCGCAGGCTCTTGAGCGGCACGCTTTCGGGACCGCCCACCGTTATGTCCATTATGCGCCCATCGCGGCTTATATACACGCTGACCTCGCGATTGCAAAGGGCTGTAAATTCGGCTATGCGCTCGATGAGTTCCTGCGGCGCAAAGCAATCGCCCTCCACGCGCATATCGTATAGTTGTCTTAGCCGCTCTATCGCCGACTGACGTACGCCTTCCGTATTTCCGTTTACCTTATTTTCGTTCATGTATCCTCCTAAAAAACGCGCGCATATGCGTAGCGTGGTAAAAATCGCCTTACTGTCTCGCATATCATTATATCATATTCCGTGCGGTTGTAATGTAAAATTGCTTGACGTTACAGCGATTTGCCCATGCTTGACACGGTCGACTTATGCGGGTTATAATCGACTTAAACAAGCAACGGAGGTAATTTGACATGTACGTATACAAGACGCGGGGCACCTGTTCCAAGGCGATTGAGATAGAGCTGGACGGCGACACGGTTAAGTCGGTACACTTCATAAACGGCTGCAAGGGCAACACGGCAGGCGTAGCCAAGCTGGCGGCGGGCATGAAGGTGGACGATGTTATCGCGCGACTGAAGGGCATACCCTGTCAGGGTGCGACGTCCTGTCCGGATCAGCTGGCGCGCGCGCTGGAATACATGAAGGCACAGGGACTGCAATAAGCTTTTTTACCCGCCGCTTTCCGTGCGAATGCGGCGGGCTTTTCTTTTTTAAAGTTCTAGACCACTCGCCATTAAAAACCTCATTAAAAATATAAGCATTTATGCAATGTGGTTGCACGTACGCGGCAAATATGGTACACTATTTACATACATTTGCTCTGGATTTGGAGGCACGGCAATGAGGTTCAATACGGACAATACTGCGCGGCTGATAGTACTTATGCTGTGCATTTTCATAGTGATAATGCGGCTCATACAGCCCGCGATCCCGTTCGATGCGTGCTCATTAGGCGCATTGGCTGTGGCGGGGCTCATCGCGGTAATGCCCATATGGCGCGGCGGGTTCGGCAATCGGCGCGGTGACGGGCCGAGTGCGGACGCTGTGGACGCATTACGCGCGCGTGCGGATGCCGCGGGGCTACTTATGGCTGAGTCACACGGCGCATATGCCGCACTACGCGACACGCATCCGACATCGCTTGCCTTATCGGGTGCGCGTGCGGTATTGACTTTGCGTCTTAAGGCGCTGACCGATCAGGCGCGTTTAGACGCGCACGACGCGAGTGCGCCGAGCTGTCTTGCCGCTTTGCACACTGCGGGCATAACCACCGCGGACCAGCATGCCGCCCTACGCGAGCTACTCCGCCTACTGGACAATGCGGGCGAAGCGGACACCGAGGCCTGCACGCGGTTACTTGACATCGCTATACGCGTAATCGAGATGCTTGACGGCACTCTGGAGTAATTATGAACGAGAGCGACATAAACCTTTCGCGCTCCTGCTGTTTCAGCGGGCACAGACCCGACAAGCTCATCATGCCCGAATACGAATTACGCGCGCTACTCCGGCGCGAAATTGCCGCTGCTATATCGGACGGCTACACCACGTTCATAAGCGGCATGGCGCGCGGCGTGGACATACTCGCCGCCGAAGAGGTACTTGCCGCCGCTTATCTACACCCCGAAATACAGCTAATTTGTGCCTATCCCTACTCAGGCAGCACTGAAGCCTTTGCGCGCTCCTGGCGCGAACGCGCCCGCGCGATTGCTTGCCGCGCCGCGCTCTGCGTAGACGTTTGTCCCGCCTACTCCAAGGGCTGCTACATGCGCCGCAACGACTGGATGGTCGCGCACTCCTCCCGCTTAATCGCCGTCTTCAACGGCACCCACGGCGGCACGCGCTCAACCGTCGCCCGCGCCATCAAGCGCGGCTTAGACATTCATGTCATACTCATGCCCGGGGATGGGGAGAACGAGGGGAACGATTCTTTCTTTGAAAAGAAAGAATCAAAGAAACTTTGATCT
>CAYTOU010000177.1:0-5881 GCA_964439295.1 uncultured Oscillospiraceae bacterium | reverse complement strand
GCGCCGCCGCCTACGCCGACGCCGCCAAGGCCCTGCGCCTAAGCGAGCGCCTGCGCTGGTACCGTAGACGCATACGCTCCGGTATGGGTAGCGTTGTGCATATACCGTGATCTTTGGTGGGACTTTAAAGGGGCTGTTGCAACTTGTGCAACAGCCCCTTTTTTGCGTCGATGGGGGAGAAGAAGGAAGAGAAGATATGCCACACCCCACATAAATGCAAACAAAACAGAAATGCTAAAGCCAAAATTGCGATCACCGCGTCACATTCACGCCCTGGCAGCGACAAATTAATGTTAATTGTGTAAGGTGCCGTCACAAAATGATTTTGAACATCGTAAACAGTGTTGACAATTTTTTGCAGGAGGATTAAAATTAATGCGGCTCAATTAACAAGAGACAACCGAGGAGGATTGTATCATGAAGAAACTGCTGTCCTGCCTGCTCGTGCTCGCTATGCTGGTTATGCCGCTTACGTTTGCGTGCGCCGATGGCGAAACCGTGAAGGGCACTACCCTTTTCACTTGTGATGAGAATGGCTATCCGGATCTGGGCGGCGTAACGCTGACCATTTGGATCCCCATGGATTCGTCCATGACCGAGTTCATCGAGACCTATTCCGATCTGGAAGTTGTTAAGGAGCTGGAAAAGCGCTTTAACGTAAACCTGGAGTTCATTCATCCCCCTGTAGGCAGCACCTCCGAAGGCTTCTCCACCATGCTGGCCGATCAGGACTATCCGGACATGATATTCGACAGCGTCATCCGCGACTATTATGCCGGCGGCGTTGCCATGGCTTATGACGATGGTCTGATCTATGACTACACCGATCTGATAAGCGAAGAGACCACTCCTCATTTCTATGAGAAGATAATGAACGATCCCTACTTCTCCAAGGCTGCTTACGACGACGAAGGTCGCGTAGTTGCTCTGGGCGCTCGCTACAGCGGCTCCGAAGACTGCTGCACCTGCATGTGGGGCATGATGATCCGCAAGGACGCTCTGGAAATGGTTGGTCTGGATGTTCCCGAGACCATCGATGACTGGACCGAAATGCTCCGCGCCTTCAAGGAAGCCGGCATCAACTATCCGCTGCTGCTGAACAAGTCCAACTACTGGAGGACCCGTAATGCCTTCTCCAGCGCCTGGAACATCGATGCGCGCAACTTCTTCATCCGCGAGGACGGCACCGTTGCTTACGGCCCGGCTACCGATGAGTACAAGGAATACCTCGAGACCATGCATATGTGGTACTCCGAAGGTTTGATCAACCCCGACTTCACCACCGATACTCAGACCGATACTTGGTCCATGCTCGCCAACGAAGAGGGCGGCTGCGTGGTTGACCATACCTACAACTATGCTGCTTACTACTATAATGTAGTTGAGATCGAGCATCCCGAGCGCGCTCTGGTTGCCGCTCAGATGCCCAAGCTTACCGAGGATTCCGACCTGACCCGCGTCATGGTTACCAACCGCGGCATGGATGCTTACAAGTACATCTGCTCTACCTCCGAACATAAGGAAGAGTGCGTAGCATTCCTGGATGCTCTGTATCTGGACGACATCGAATTCCTGATGTCCAACGGTATCGAGGGCAAGGGCTACAATCTCAACGATTACGGCTATCCTGTTATAACCGATATCGAGTCCGACGAGAACGCCTCCGCTGAGGACAAGCGCTGCATGCGTCTGTATCAGTTCGAGACCGAGAGCGACTCCGATCTGGAGTACATCACCACCAGCAAGTACTGCTACGGCGTACAGCCCGAGTGCATCAAACTCTACGTACAGTGCTCCTATGATGGCATATGGCCCTTCGGCGCCAGCTTCACCACTGATGAGGCTGAGGTTCTGGCTGAGGTTCGCACCGATGTTGAGACCTATCGCGACGAAATGTGCATCAAGTTCATCACCGGTGAGGCTGATCTCGAGACCGAGTATGACACCTATCTCGAGCGTCTGAACGAACTGGGTCTGGATCAGATGCAGGAAGTTTACGAAGCTTCTTACGCTCGCTACCTCGCTCGCTAATAAGAAAAGTGTACTATCGGACGAAGGGTGGTTCACGCCACCCTTCGTTTACTATTAAGAAGAATTTGCCTTGAGCACCGACCGGACAGTCTACTCTATTTTCAAGGGGTGAGAGTGCGCATGGAATCCGCCTCAAAAAAGAAGAAACTATCGTTCTTTAAGCGATTGGCTCTGAACATTCGCAGGCATCCGCTGGTATACTTCATGATGGTCATCGTGATGCTGTACTTCGCGCTGTTCTGCTATTGGCCAATGTACGGCAACATAATCGCCTTTCAGAAGTTTAAGCCTGTTAAAGGCATAGCGGGCAGTAAGTTCGTGGGACTGAGCAACTTTGAAAAGTTCTTCAGCAACTTCTATTTCTATCGACTGCTGCGCAACACACTGGTCATAAGCATACTGAACCTGGTGTTCGGTTTCCCGTTCCCGATTATATTCGCAATACTTCTTAACGAAGTGCGCAGCCAGAAGTATAAAAAGGTCGTTCAGACCATCACATACCTGCCGCACTTCATTACCACGGTCGTAATATGCTCCATGATAACTCAGTTCACTAACTCAACCGGCTTTATTACGACAATTGTCAATTCGATATCCCCGCACGAAGGTTCGCTGATAGGCGATGCGGACGCATTCCGCGCGATATACGTCATATCTGGCATCTGGTCGAGCTTCGGCTGGAACTCCATCATATACATCGCTGCCATATCGGGCATCAATATGGACCTATACGAGGCGGCGGCAATTGAGGGTGCAAACCGCGCGCAGCGCATGTGGCATGTGACTCTGCCCGGCATACGCGAAACGATAGTGATAATGTTCATAATGGCGTGCGGTAGCCTTATGAATGTCGGCTGGGAAAAGGCTTTCCTGCTGCAGTCCGAGGCCACGTACGAAACCAGCGATATCATATCCACGTACGTGTACCGCAAGGGCTTTGTCGAAAACGACTACAGCTATTCCGCCGCGGTCAACATATTCAACTCGATAATTAACCTGATACTGCTCACGACCGCGAACAAAATAAGCAATAAACTGTCCGGCAGCGGACTGTGGTAAGGGGGTGCTGAACAGATGGCAAAAAAACATTTGCAGACGTCAAACGACGGTATAAAGCCGACAAAGGGCGATAAGGTCTTCTTTGCGATAAACAACGTATTCATGGCTGTACTGGCCATAATCACGCTGTACCCGATGCTGTATGTGCTGTTCTGCTCGTTCAGCGATCCCAACGAGTTCGCACTCGTGCGCGGCGTAATGCTGCGCCCGGCGGGATTCGGCGTGGACGGCTACCGCATGGTGTTTAAGATGAGCACCATATGGACGGGCTATCGCAACACGCTCACATACGTCCTGATAGGCACATCGATATCCATGGTGCTGACCATAATGGGTGCGTACATACTGGCGCATAACGACTTTACGCTCAAGAAGATCACCATGGTGCTTATAGTCTTTACAATGTACTTCGGCGGTGGTATGATTCCCACATACCTGACTGTGGTGCAGATGGGACTCAATAACACGATATGGGCGGTCATAATGCCCGGCGCGGTCAGCGTATATAATATGATAGTACTGCGCACAAGCTTTAAAGGCATACCAACGTCACTGCTTGAATCGGCGACGATAGACGGCGCTAACGATGTAATCGTGCTGTTCCGCATAATACTGCCGCTGTCAGGCGCGGCACTGGCGACCATCACGCTGTTCTACGCGGTTGGCAACTGGAGCGCATGGTACAACGCGATGATATACCTGCAGAAGAGGCGCGACCTGTACCCGCTGCAGCTGTATCTGCGTGAGCTGCTGATACTGGACAAGAACACCGATACATTCATGAACTCGCTGTCCGGCACAAGCGCGAACAGCTACCTTATGAAGGAAATAATGAAGTACTGCACGATAATCGTTTCAACAGTGCCTGTGCTTCTGATTTACCCCTTCATACAAAAGTATTTCGTTAAGGGCGTCATGGTAGGCGCGATTAAGGAGTAATATGCTATACAAAGATCCTTGCGTGTTCGCAGTGGGACACGATTATCAGATTGCGTTTAATACGACCGAATTCGGCATCGCGTGGGTCGAGGTCGCGGGCAAGCAGTACCGCGACAGCAAAAACGGACTCATGCGCTCGGAGACGCTGATACATAAGGTCACGGTGCCCATGCGGGCATTGGACGAGGCCAAGGCGTACCGCGTGTGCTTCCGCGCACTGCCCGAGCGCAGACCTTACTTCCCGCAGCTGGGCGAGCTGGAAACCGCCGACTATGCGTTCAAGCCGGTCGACTTTTCAAAGGACGTGCACATGTACATGCTGGCCGACACGCACTCGCGCGTGGAAGCGCCCTGCCGCGCGGCTCAGTACTTCGGGGATGACCTGGACATACTGCTGCTAAACGGCGACATACCCGCCGAGAGCAAGACGCCCGAGGATTTGCGCGCCATATACGACATAACCAGCGAGGTCGCGCACGGTCAGATACCGGTCATATTCGCGCGCGGCAATCACGACTACCGCGGAAGGCTCGCGACCGATCTGCCCGACTACATAGGCACGCGCGACGGTCACACCTACTTCACATTCCGCATAGGGTCGCTGTGGGGCATTGCGCTGGACTGCGGCGAGGATAAGATGGACACCGATGTCGAGTACGGCGGCCTAGTCGACTGCCACGACATGCGCCTAAACGAAACCGAGTTCATAAAGAGCGTAATCGCGCACGCCGACGAGGAGTACCTCGCGCCGGGCGTAAAGACCCGCATCGCCGTGGCGCACCTGCCCTTCACATCGCGCCAGATAGATAACGACGAGCCAAAGTTCAACATCGAGCGCGACATATTCGCCGAGTGGACGGCGCTGCTCAACCAAATCAAGCCCGACGTCATGTTCAGCGGTCACATGCACCGCCTGAAGGTGGATAAGCCCGGCGATGAGGATTCGCGCTTCGGCGCCGAGTTCCCGGTAATAATAGGCTCCGCGCCGCTCGCCATGGGCGGTAGACAACCTTACCCCGCGCACCCGGGCGCCAAGTTCATTGGCATAGGCATTACGTTTGGTAAGGACGGAATCAGCGTGCGGACTACAGATGATTGCGGCGCTGATGCGCATATGTTTCCGTAAGGTAAGAGAATACAGATAAAAAGCAGCCCTCTTCCCCATACGACCTTATTGGCGTTGGTGAGTGGGGGCTGTTTTTTTATCCCCCTTCATTTCATCTCACACACTGGAAAAGTATAGCCTTATATGGTATACTAAATCAAGTCAATACAATCAAAAGCTCAATATTACAATTCAGCCGTATATTATCACCCAGATGCGAGGGACATGGCGTATGAACAATTTGGAAAAGATATATTTTGATAAATTATCAGAGGATCGTGCGGAAAATGCAAAGGCCCTGGCTAAGCGTTCCATGCGCGGCGTTTGGAAAAACGTCATCGAAAAATATTCGGATCAGGCACACTTTATATATGAACTGCTGCAGAATGCCGATGATGCCGGAGCGGACTCTACCAGATTTATTCTTAACCGTGATGGACTCATATTTGCGCATAACGGCACGCGTCTGTTTTCCGTGTCCGATCCCGATAGTGAAGATGCCGACACTGATGCGGGCAAATTAGGCGATATTAATGCGATAACATC
Source organism: uncultured Oscillospiraceae bacterium (assembly GCA_964439295.1). Taxonomy (GTDB): domain Bacteria; phylum Bacillota; class Clostridia; order Christensenellales; family Aristaeellaceae; genus Fimadaptatus. The sequence goes on along the minus strand of CAYTOU010000177.1, from coordinate 201 downwards.
AATCGGTAATTCTAACAAAGGCGGACAAAGCGAGGCCAAAATAGGCAAATTCGGCGTGGGATTCAAGGCGGTATTCCAATATACGGAAACGCCGCACATATACGGACCTAATATACGCTTTCGAATAAGAAACTATATAGTTCCCGAATTGCTGGATAATGACCACCCGTTGCGGCGCAAGGGCGAAACTCTGTTCTATTT
>CAYTOU010000176.1:0-5887 GCA_964439295.1 uncultured Oscillospiraceae bacterium | reverse complement strand
CGTCGCGGCGGCTATACGTCCGTTTATACCTACGGGGAATTCATGATTTTTCTGATTTGCTCTGCGCAGTTTTTTTAGAAAAACCGAAATTTCCCTATTGACAAACCGCCGCGATGGGTTTATTATATGTGCAATTCAAAAAGCACTTAGCAAACCATTGATGAAGAGTAGTACTCCTCGTTAAGTATGGCAAAGGGAGCTGCCGATAGTGGGACGGCGGTACATACGGCGTGGACGAATGGACTTCAGAGGGCTCGATCGAAAGAATAGGCTGTAGATCGGGACGGGATCCGCATCCGTTACCATAGCGGCGCATATGTTGGTATGCGATATGAGAGCGCCTTTATTTTTGATAAGGCGAATCTGAGTGGCACCGCGGGAATACCGCCTCAGTCGATTACGACTGAGGCGTTTTTTTATTCCATAAATTTATTTGAGGATTCAAAAGAGAGGAAGGGTTTTACTATGAAGGGTATTGTAAAGAAGATTATCGCTGTTATGCTGGCACTGGTTACCGCCGTTGCGCTGTGCTCGGTTGCTGTTGCAGACGAGGGCAAGGTTTACAAGATCGGCATACTGCAGTTCGCGGAGCACGGCTCTTTGGACAACTGCCGCACCGGTTTCATAGAGGGTCTGGCCGAGGCCGGATTCGTTGAGGGCGAGAACGTCGAGTTCGTCTATCAGAACGCTCAGGCCGACACCAGCAACACTGCCATGATGGCATCCACACTTGCGGAGACCTGCGACATGATCTGCGCAATAGCAACCCCCGCCGCTGCCGCCGCTTACAACGCCGCTGACGGCAAGATCCCGGTAATATACACCGCCGTATCCGATCCCGTTGCCGCACAGCTGGCCAATGACGACGGCACCAACCCCGGCGCAATCACCGGTACTTCCGACGCGCTGCCGGTTGAAGCACAGCTGCAGCTCATCCGCGCGCTGCAGCCCGAGGCAACCAAGATAGGCATACTGCACACCACCTCCGAAACCAACAGCGACTCCACTCTGGCCACCTACAAGGAACTGGCTGCTCAGTACGGCTTTGAGATAGTTGACAAGGGCATATCCACCGGCGCTGACATCTCCTTGGCTCTTGACTCGCTGCTGCCCGAGGTTGACTGCACCACCAACCTGACCGACAACACCGTTGTCAGCTACCTGTCCGTTGTACTTGAAAAGTCCAAGGAAGCCGGCAAGCCCGTATACGGTAGCGAAATCGAGCAGGTTGTAAACGGCTGCATCGCATCCGAAGGTATTGAATATGTAGAACTCGGTCGTCAGACCGGCGCAATGGCCGCCCGCGTGCTGAACGGCGAAGATCCCGCTACCATCCCCTACGAGATAATCTCCAACTCCTACCTGTACATCAATCCCGATGCTCTTGCCGAGTACGGTATTGAAGTTCCGGATGATCTGATGGAGCGCGCAATCGACGTAACCGCGGATGCTGCCGAATAAAGACTTAAATACAGAACTCGTTGATACCATAACGTGTTCAGCCCGCTAAATAAGCGGGCTGGACGCTTTTGTGCTAATTACAGAAGGGCGGTGCACCAATGACCATCGGCATGATAACCGGCGTACTCGAGCAGGGGCTTATATACGGCATACTTGCTCTGGGGCTGCTGATAACGTATCGCATACTTGACTTTCCCGATTTGACCGTGGACAGCTCCTTTCCTCTCGGAGCGGCGGTCTCGGCGATATTGACTACATACGGCATGGCACCCTGGCTGACCCTGTTTGTCAGCCTAATCGCCGGCGCGCTGTCCGGACTCATCACCGGCTTCATACACGTCAAGTGCAAGGTGCGCGATCTGCTAAGCGGCGTAATCACAATGACGGGTCTATACTCCATCAACCTGCGCATTGCGGGCAAGGCCAATCTGCCGCTGTTCGCGGGTGATACGCTGTTTAAGAACGACCTGACCCGCTCACTCCCCGAATGGCTCAGCCCCTATTCGACCGTAATCATTTGCCTGATAATCGTGGTAATCGCAAAGCTGCTATTGGATTGGTATCTCAAGACCAAGGCGGGCTTCCTTCTGCGCGCCGCCGGCGACAATCCTTCGGTAGTCACTACGCTCAGCCGCGATCAGGGCTCGGTCAAGATAGTGGGACTGATGATAGCCAACGCGCTGGTCGCGCTGTCGGGCGCGGTTATGTGCCAACAGCAGCGCTTCTTCGATATATCGATGGGCACGGGCACAATGGTTATCGGTCTGGCGTCCGTTATAATAGGAACAAACATATTCCGCTCGCTGCGCTTTATGAAGAGCACTACGATGGTAATAATCGGCTCCATATTGTACAAGGCGTGCGTATCGCTGGCCATATCCATGGGCATACTGGAAGCATCGGATATGAAGCTGATAACGGCTGTGCTGTTCCTGCTGATACTGGTTCTGTCCCAGCTGCGTCGGAAGAAGGTGCGCTTAAATGCTTGAGCTTAAGAATGTTACAAAGGTATATAACCCCGGCACGGTGCACGAGCACGTACTGTTCCGCGATTTCTCGCTTGCGATTGCCGACAACAGCTTTGTGTCGGTCGTGGGCAGCAATGGTTCGGGCAAAACCAGCCTGCTGAACATACTATGCGGCTCCATACCGGTTGACGGCGGTCAAATATTCATGGACGGCAAGGACATAACGCGCATGCGCGAATACCGCCGCTACAAGCGCATGGGACGCGTATATCAGAATCCCGCAATGGGCACCTGCCCCACCATGACAATACTTGAAAACCTGTCGCTCGCCGACAACAAGGACAAGTCGTTTAACCTGGGCTCGGGCATAAACAAGCGCCGCATTCAGGCGTACCGCGATATGCTTGCGCCGCTGGGGCTGGGACTTGAGGACAAGCTGGAGCAGCCGGTGGGCGCGCTTTCGGGCGGACAGAGGCAGACGCTGGCGCTGCTTATGGCCACAATGAACCCGATAGACTTTCTGATACTGGACGAGCACACGGCGGCACTTGACCCCAAGACAGCCGAGATAGTCATGAACCTGACCGCACAGGTCGTGCGCGAAAAGCACCTGACCACGCTGATGGTCACGCATAACCTGCGTCACGCGGTGGAATACGGCGACCGCATGATAATGATGCACGAAGGCAAAGTTGTGCTGGATCGCAGCGGTAAAGACAAGGCCGCCACACGCGTAGACGATGTATTGCAGCTCTTCAACGAAATAAGCGTTGAGTGCGGCAACTGACGCTGTATCGCTTATTGACACTTCAAAGGATTATGTTATAATTAAGCACGTATTGCGGCATGTGCTGCGATGCGTGCTTTTATTATTTGCGGAGGGGATTTCATGCTATTTGAGGATTTCGGCGGAAACAAAACATCTTTTGCCAAGGATCCCTGCATTATACGCTTTCAGGGACGATACTATCTGTATTACACTAAACACGACAGCGCGACCGATCTATACGGCGTGGGCATAGCCGTATCGGACGATCTGACGCACTACGATATAATGGGCGTACTGCGCAGTGAGCTGCCCGGCGAGGGTGCGGGTATATGCGCGCCCGCCGCCATCGTATTGAACGGCGCAATACACCTATTCTATCAGAGCTACGGTCAGTTCCCCAAGGACTACATATGTCATGCGGTATCGACAGACGGCGTACACTTTACCCGCGACGCATCCAACCCGATATTTAAGCCGCAGGGCGATTGGAACTGCGGACGCGCCATAGACGCGGATGTGATTGCGTTTAACGGCAAGCTCTTTTTGTACTTCGCATCGCGCGATCCGGAGATGAAGATACAGCTGTTGGGCGTCGCGACAGCGCCGTTGGACAGCGACTTTTCGCGCGACACATGGACGCAGCAAAGCATCGAGGAGTCCATACTCTATCCCCTACTGCCGTGGGAGCAGCAATGCATTGAGGCGCCTGCCACATGCGTGCATGACGGCAAGGTATACATGTTCTACGCCGGTGCATACAACTGCTGCCCGCAGCAAATCGGCTGTGCGGTCAGTGAGGACGGCGTGCACTTCACCCGCCTATTCAGCGAGCCCTTCATGACAAACGGTCCCAAGGGCAGCTGGAACGAAAGCGAGTCGGGTCATCCGTATGCATACGAGGACGATGGCGTATACCACCTATTCTATCAGGGCAGCGACGACAAGGGCAAGACATGGCGCCTTTCGCGCGTGCAGGTCGACTTTGACAAGGATGGTATGCCTTTTATTGTGAAGTGAGCTGGTGACGTATGTTCCCCCGGAACTGATAGAGTTTCGGGGGGACATGTGAGGGATTAAGTCGGTAACAAAATTCTAAAAAAGTCTCAAAAGTACTTGACAAGCGCGAGGTTTTTTGCTATAATATGTCTTGTTCCGCGTGAGTAACGCTTTAGGGGAGTAGTTCAATTGGTAGAGCAGTGGTCTCCAAAACCACGTGTTGCGTGTTCGAGTCGCGTCTCCCCTGCCATTAACCATCGACAGTTTTGTCGGTGGTTTTTTTGTGCTTGTTTTTTCTATCTGCACATTACAGTGGGATATCCAGATCGATGCCGGCGATATTCTCGATGAAAACATACTCTTGAGCATCGAGCGATTTTCTCAGTTTGAACCTTTGCACGGCTGTTATCGGTGCGGCGAATGCTATGCCATCGGCGTGATAATGTCCGGCGAGTATGTTTTCGTAAAGCTCGGATATGAATTTGCCCCACTTGGGCAAATCTGAATCTTCTGATTTATCTACGAGATAGCTTAAGCCATCTGCGGACCAGAAAAGCTGCAATGCGGTACTCAGTCCGCAAGCAGGGTTATTCATAATGATGTTCGGAATCTCGAAGCCATCATCCCAGTTATAGTTGAATGCGTACACATACAGTTCTTGTGTGTCATTGCAATGCTCAAGAAATGACTTCGCTTTATCCATCGAGTCGCTATATAGCAGTTCTTTTAGTTCCTGGCTATTCACAATTTGCTCCTCCCCCTGTATTGCAAATCATTCTCAAACGGCTTAAAATATAAGTAAGTATACTGCCAATGTAAATCTACGTCAATCTAAGTCGGTTTAATCAGCCGCTATTCTCACATTATCGGGAGGTAATACAATATGAAAGCACTACTCATCAACGGAAGTCCGCACGCGCACGGCTGCACGTACACTGCGCTCAACGAGCTCAAAACGACTCTTGAAAGCGAAGGCATGGAGGTTGAGCTTATCCATGTAGGCAATCAGGACATACGCGGCTGCATTGCCTGCGGCAAGTGTCGCGAATTAGGCAAGTGTGTATTTGACGACATAGTCAACGAGGTCGCGCCCAAGCTCAAAGAATGCGACGCGTTTGTCATTGGCGCGCCGGTATACTACTCTTCCCCTGCGGGCGGCGCGATATCGTTCATGGATCGCCTCTTTTTCAGCACGTTCTCCATTGACAAGACCATGAAGGTCGGCGCCGCTGTCGTGACCTGTCGCCGCGGCGGCAACACGGCTTCCTACGACGTCCTCAACAAGTACTTCTCGATAAGCAGCATGCCCATAGCATCCAGCCAGTACTGGAACATGGTCTACGGCAACACTGCCGAGGAAGTACTAAAGGACAAGGAAGGCCTTCAGACAATGCGCACACTAGGTCGCAACATAGCCTTCATGGTAAAGAGCTTCGAACTCGGCAAGCGCGAATTCGGTCTCCCCGCAAAGGAAAAAGGCGAGGTCACAAGCTTCCATCATTGAGCGGCGAGGGGGGAACGCGCTTTCTTTTTGAAAAAAGAAAGCTGCAAAGAAAAACTGCTTGCCTTCGGCGTATCCTTATGATGCATTGCTATGAGCAGGCAGGGAAACGGATATTATTGGAAGGTGCTTTACACGTTTTAAGCCGCTGGACTCGCCATGAGCCAGCGGCTTAAACTGTATTTGCGGCGA
>CAYTOU010000175.1:0-5902 GCA_964439295.1 uncultured Oscillospiraceae bacterium | reverse complement strand
TATAGTGTGTTTTAAGGGTTGATTAATGCTTTGAGCGGAGAAAGGCATATGCTTAAATTCCCCAGCTCTAATCAAACACTAATTGTTCTGTAATGCTGCTCTATTTGCATTGAACCTATGTGTGTCGTATAATGATGGCGAAGAGAAAAGCTGAGCATAGGAGGCGTAATATGGCTCGCCCTACTTTTGAACGCCGTACGTTCACTATTGAACCGGATGGCATAATAGAAACATTCATAAACGCAAAGTACATGCCGATAAGCGCGGTATTGACCGATGACAGTGCGCTGCGCATAGAGTACTACACAAGTCAGGACTATCCATGCGATGTGCGGGAAGAAGACGGAATAGTATCGCTGGAATATACGCAAAACCAGAATTCGTCCATATTCGATGGACTGGTCAATATGTTCGTGTCGGCACTTAACGGAATTAATTGGAAGCAAATGCCCGTATGCATATACGTGCCGCGCATGTATACGGGCATGCTCAATCTATGCACCGGATGTGCAAACATAAGCGTACAGGGCATGGAACTGCGCAACCGTCTGCATGCGCAGACCACAAACAGTCAGATTGAATTACGCGGCGTTATCGCCACGGCATTCATGCTATCCACCACGAATGCCAAGATATATGCCGAGAACGCAGCCGCCACCGGCGATGAGGAAAGCATCGCAAAGCCGTCATCGGTCAGCTGCTCCATATCGTCGACAAACGGCGCAATCGAACTGCACGGCTTTAGCGCATTGGGGTCGATGGAATGTCATACGAGCAACGGCGGCATCAAGATGTACGACGCCGCGATTCAAGGCGCGCTCAATTGCACCACATCCAACGCCGCAATAACATTGCAAAACGTGAGCGTGCAGGAATGCGCATGGATAAGCACCGTCAACGGCTCAATAAAGCCCGAGCGGCTGCTTGCGCGTGATATCAGCCTTACATCGACAAACGCGCCCATAAAGGGCAGCATAGTCGGGCGCCCAACCGACTTTTCAATAGATACGAAGACCACAAACGGCAAGTGCAATCCGTCCACCGCCAAGTTCGACACCGGACGCACGCTGACCGCGAAGACTACGAACGGGAATATTACGCTTGACTTTGTCGAGTGATTATTGCGCATAAATGCAATAGCTCCGCACATTGCGAATCGGCTTAAACCGTGTTCGCAATGTGCGGAGCTTGTTTTTTGTTTTTCGGCAATCGGCTAAAGCGCTAACCTAAGCCGCATATGCATCAATACACGTTGCCATTTTCGCGATAGCCGCGCCATACGTTTTCGAAGAAGTCATCATCTTCAGGTATGGGTCGCACACTGCGCCAATTGCATGTGCAGTTGAGCCCGTTTAGCTTGACTTCCTGAACCAGTTTGCCAGCGCGTATATCGGCGGCAGTCGAGTTCGGGCAGGGCGCACCCTGAGCGGGTATGTGGCGGCAGCTTTCGGGCAGGGCATCCAAGGGCTTTACGCCATTTGCATCGGTATACAGTGCAGAGCCGCGACTGAGTCCGCCCATGCGCACATAGTCGGACATTGCGCTCAAATAGCACAGCTGGCTGAGCAGCGTGTCGCGTAGTCTGTAGAACTCAGGTAGCTCCTCGGGGCCCAATATGCCGACCTGTTCGGAATAGTTGTCCAGCTGCGCGCGCACCTTCTTTACGAGCTTTTCTATGGCAGCGGAATCGCGCACCGCCGCGCCGTTTATGCTCATCGCCTGACGCGCTTCATTTAGGCGCTGCTTTACCGGCGGGCGCTCATATCCGGTCTGAGTCAGTGCGCCGCCCGCGAGCGATATGATGCGTTCGGTCTTTTCAGCGACTTCACTTAGCACGGAAGTGATATCGATGGGCGTTTCGGGCTTGCTTGCGATGAAGGTCGCCGCGCGCTCGGCACCCACCTGCCCCGCGTTGAGTGCGGAGCCGCCCGGACGGTATACGCCGTGACTGGCTGCCACTTCGCCTATTGCGAATAGACCGGGTACATCGGTCTGCCACCAGCAGTCTATGTTTATGCCGCCGTTATTGTGCTGAGAGCACAGCGCGATCTCCAGCTTTTCGCTATGCAGATCTACGCCGCGGCTCATGTAGAAGTCTATTGCGGGCTGATTCATATGCGCCAGACGCTGAACTGGCGTGCCGAACAGTGCGCCGGCATTCTTAAGATAGTCATGCGCCTCGTCCGACAGCAGTTCCATATCAAACGCATCGCCCAGAGGATTGCGCGTGAAGTCCAGGAAAACGCGCCTGCCCTTTATCTTTGTTTCGTTATATACGATCAGGTCGATAAGCGAAGAGCCGTCTACGGCCTTGCGCGAATCGAAGGGCCACTGATAGCCCTTGAGGAACACATCGGTGAGCAGCTCGCCCGCATCGGATATGTAGTCCTGCAGGAATTCGCGTTCATCGCTCATATCCTGATTACACGACACAAAGCGCGGCAATACCTGCATAAATGTGCCGGACACGTTCCAGCGCGGCGCAATGGATGCCAGACCGTACTGCCACTCGGTCAGGTTCTTGCCATGCGCACCTGCCTCCAGCGCAATGCCGGTCATGCCGCTATGCCCCGCCGGGTAGCAGCTATCCTGATATATGCCCGCAGGGCCGCCGGTCGCATATACGACATTATTGCACAGCACCAGTTTAAACCTATGTGTCGCGTCATTAAGCTTATCCAAATCAAGGCAAAGCAGACCGCGCACGCGCTCCTTGCCCTCCAATATGGCGATAACCATAAGGCGGTCGAGTATCTGAATGCCGCGCGCACGCACGTCGCGTTCGAGTGCCTCGGTCATCTGATGGCTGGTGAGCGGTCCGGCAGATGTGGCACGCCTGCGCGGATCGTGATCGGTCTTGTAGCCGATGTATTCGCCGTATCTATTGGTGGGGAACTTTACGCCCATATCGCACAGGCGCAGGAAGCACTTGGCCGACAATGCCGCCTCGCACAGCGCATGATCGCCATCAACGCACTGACCGTCAAACAGAGTCTGCGCCATTGCGTGTACCGAGTCATCATCGCCACCCGACAATGTGAGCTTATAGTACGTCTGCTTATCCGAGCCGGTATTGCGGCTGGTGCCCACGTTTATGCCCTCGGTTATGATAGCGATATCGGTGCGCCCGCGCTCATGCAGACGTCCCGCGCAGCTGAATCCGGCACAGCCGGTGCCGACAATCGCGGTATCCAGCACATACGCATCCAGGTTGGCGCCGCCCAACTGACAAGTTGTCTTAATCATATGCGTCTCCTTATATGGAACGAATGTTCATATAGCCGCCGTCCACGTAAATCACCTGGCCGGTAGTATAGGACATATTACCGCGCACGAACATATCGACCACGTTGGCAACGTCTTCGGGAGTGCCCCAGCGGTGAATCGGGAACTGGTCGCCCGCCAGCAGACGATCATACTTTTCCTGCACGGTAGAGGTCATATCGGTCTTGATTACGCCGGGCTGAACCTCATACACATATATGCCCTCGCCCGCCAGCCTATCGGCGAACAACTTGGTCAGCATGGATATGCCCGCCTTGCTGACGCAGTATTCGGGACGGTTGGGCGACGATACGGTAGCAGAGAAGCTGGATATATTCACGATAACGCCGCGCATGCCGCTTTCGGGCTTGGGCTGAGAGAGCATCTGATTGGCAACCAGCTGGCTCATGAACATGGTGCCCTTTAGGTTAACGCCGGTCACATAGTCAAATGACTCTTCGGTTGCGCTGAGCAGATCAGTGCGCACCTTGGGCGCAACGCCCGCATTATTGACGAGAACATCGACGCGGCCGTAACGCTTTGCCACCTCGCCCACAAACGCCTCGCGGTCGGCGGCGACGCCTATGCCGCCTGCCATATAGAACACTTCGGCATCCGGTTTAAGCGCGCGCAGTTCGTTTAGCGCATCGGCGCATTTCTCTTCCGAGCTGCGGCTCATTATACACGTAATAAAGCCGGCCTCGATCATCTTTTTTGCGATGGCAAAGCCTATGCCTCGCGTACCGCCGGTGACTATTGCAACTTTTTTCATATTATATAACCCTCCGCTTTATGCGATTAATTTACCACCAATAAATCAATTATAGCATACTTCACGGCAATACTCAACCGGCGGAAATTGTGTGTTCAAAATCATAGCGTTTCAGTTGTTTAACAGTCTATACTTATATTTACCGAAAAGGAATAGCGTCTCTTAACTTGCATCTGCTATAATATGAGTTATTAAAGCGACTCACACATCGAATCAGGAGGCAGACTCATGGGAAAACTCGCTGTACTTCCGAACATTGGCGTGCGTCTTGAAGAGCAGCTCAATGTAGCCGGTATCGATACACCCGAATCTCTCAGGGAACTGGGCAGCCGCAACGCATGGCTTAAGCTTAAACACATGGATCCTTCGGTCAACATAACGCGGCTATACGCCTTGGAAGGCGCGCTGCGCGGCATACGCTGGCACATGCTCGACGATGAGACGAAGAATGATCTGAAGGAATTTGCATTCCGAACCGAGCAAGAGATGTTTTAACGAATAATACAATTTAAACCGTTGGCTTGATTTTTCGTAAGTCAACGGTTTAATTGTCGTTTGGCGGTACTGCTTCCCTATTTTCGTCCGATAATCAGCACCCATCTTTGATCGAATTTGATCTGCGCGCCGTCATAGTACGGCGCAAAGCCGGTCTTGTCCCCGCCCGAAAGTTCTGTTTCCATTTTGCCGATTATCTGCTTTTGTACATCCTGCGGCGTTGCGGTATTGTCCAGCCAGTTTTGCAGCACCATGGGCATTTTGACCATCTCGCAGCACGAAACAGGCAAATTGTGCTGACCGTAGAGTGCCAGCATTTCACTTTGGCTGAGATTGCGGACATGCGAAGGGTCACGCATGCGCTCGATATGGTCCTCGGTTTCGCGCAGAGATTCTTCGGCCGCTTCCATGTCTATCATGACCAGCTTTCCGCCCGGCTTAAGCACGCGCGCCATCTCACTAAACGGCTGATTTATATCGGAAAAATGGTGAAAGGCCAGCCGCGAGAGTACTATGTCAAAACTGCCATCCAGAAATGGCAATTCTGCCGCATCGCCCAGCACGAAATTCATGTTGTTGAATCCCGTCTTCTCGGCTTCTGCTTTTCCGACAGAAAGCATTGCGGGCGTCATATCCAGGCACATAACGCTCCCGGCGTGCGGCGCAAGCGCACGACCGCAGGCACATGTTCCGGCAGCCACCTCCAGCACCGAATCGCACTTTGTCGGCGCAATGCGGCTTACCATGTAATCGAGATAATCCTTCTTTGAAAAATTCGCTTTGTCGCTTTCAAAGCCCGCCGCTTGCTGAGTAAACGCCTTTTGAATCTCGGCTTTGTTTGTGGATTTCATATGTTCCCCACTCCTTTCGCACTCAAAGTGCAGTGCCTTTCTTGGGCACGAAAAAGCGACTCATGTCGGTATGCTCCAGCTCCAGTAGTTTTACCTTTTTGTCAATTCCGCCGGCATATCCGGTCAGGCTGCCGTTTGCACCCACCACTCTATGGCAGGGTATTATTATCGAAATCTCGTTATGCCCGACCGCGCCGCCCACCGCCTGTGCGGATATTTGTGGGCGACCCTGCTTTAAGGCAAGTTGACGCGCGATTTCGCCGTATGTCGTTGTTTTGCCATACGGAATATTCAAAAGCATCTCCCATACTACCATGCGAAACTCAGAACCTGTCGGGTGCAGCGGCGGCATGAAGTCGGGCTCTCGTCCGGCAAAGTAGATGTCCAGCCAGCGCTTTGCATCCGACAGAATCGGCGTTTCGCGCTCTTCATGCTCGGATGGGAGATTATCGGCATAGTACTTTGCGCCATCGAACCACAGACCGGTAAGCCCCATTTCGTCCGCCGCGAGCAGAATTCC
>CAYTOU010000174.1:0-5914 GCA_964439295.1 uncultured Oscillospiraceae bacterium | reverse complement strand
ACCCCCAATCGGGCGGCAACGCAAGACGTTGCCGCCCGCAATTTTTCTTATACCAAATCAAATATCTCCCACTTAAAGTGTGAACATATTTAGCTAAAAAATCGTCTTAAAATAGGGCGCGAAAGCGGCTTAAATCGCCTGCGCCCGCTTGATGTGATTTATTCATTTTGAAGTTTAAGGAGTACTGTCGTGGCGCCTAACGCAAACAGCAAGCAAAAGGACTCAGGGCCTATCATACGCGTCGTGGACGTGGGCAAGACCTTCCGCGAGGGCACAAGCCGCACCGACGCGCTGCGCGATGTTTCGTTCGACATTATGCCGGGCGAGTTTTGCACCATAATAGGTCGCTCGGGTTCGGGCAAGAGTACGCTGCTCAATATGCTGGCCGGACTGGATCACCCCACGCGCGGTCAGATAGTCATACTGGGCAAGCACATAGAGCGCATGAGCGAGGACCAACTGGTCAAGTTCAGGCTCAATCACGTGGGGTTCGTGTTCCAGTCGTATAACCTGTTCCCATCGTATGACGCACTGGAAAACGTCGCAATGCCGCTGACATACCGCGGCGTGCCTAAGGCAATCCGCATACGCCGCGCGCGCAAGATGATACAGGCGGTGGGGCTCATGCACCGCATGCACCATACGCCCAACAAGATGTCGGGCGGCGAGCAGCAGCGCATAGGCATCGCGCGCGCGCTGGTCACCAATCCGCAAATCATATTCGCCGATGAGCCCACGGGCAATCTGGACGTAAAGACAAGCGCGAGGGCACTTAAGCTTATGACCGACTGCGTGCGCGAAAGGGGCACTACGCTAATCGTGGTCACGCACGACCCGGAAATGTCGCGCTACGCCGATCACGTAATTAGGCTATTGGACGGCAAGGTTATCGAAAACACGCTTAACCCCAACCCCGAGCCTATAAAGCCGCCCGAGGATTCGGGTCAGGACTGGGCGCAGGAACCCAAAAAAGCGCCCGAGAAGCGCGAAAAGCCGGAGCATAAACATCATCACCTGTTCGGGCGGCATAAGCAGGCGCAGGCCGAAACCGCGCAAAGCGAAAGCAGCGCGCCCGCTCAAAGCGATGATACGCCCACAGCGGAGCAAGCCCAAACCGCCGTTCAACCCGAGCAGAATCGGGACGCGCCGCAAGATACAATTGCGCAAACGCCGCAAGGGCAAGCGGCTAAGCCCGAACCGTCAAGCACACCCGATTCAGATGCGCCCGATGGGCAGAAGTAGAAAAGTCAATTACGCGCCGCGCGCGCGGGGAGGCAATACAATGGCAAAAAGCAGGATACTGGCGCTCATATGCGCGGTAAGCATACTCATGACTATGTTTATGCCGTACGCACTGGGCGACGAAGGCACGGACACATACGTTTCGGACACCGAGATCGTCGAGGGACTGAGCCTTGACGAAGATGGCACGCAGCCGGTCGAGGGCGAAACGCCCACGGAAGTGACGCCCGCGGCTAAGTCCGCACCCTCACTGCCCGACGAGCTGCAGGTATTCAACGACTGCGGCAGCGCTATTTGGCAGGACGGCTCGCTCACCTTTACCGTAAACGTGATTCTTTCGGACAACGCGGTACTGTGCGTATACGACTCCACAAAGATAACCGGCGAGGTCGCCGACATATCGCAGTACTTTGTCGCGGGCACGCCGCAGTACCTCTATCAGGCGGGCATATCGTCCTCGCAGAGCAATACCCTGTACTATAACGACGTAAGCGGCTCAAAGCTATGGCAACTTACCAATTTCCGCCCGGCATCGAGCGGCGAATACAAGTATTCGTGGCGACTGTACGCCACCGATTCGGATGGCAATCTGCTCACTAAGGACGGCGAGTACGCAACCAACCTGAGCGACGCGTACTATAAGGACTACACGCCCGGCGACGGCTCATCGGTCACGGTATACGCCGCGCCCACCGCGCCGCAGATCTCTTCGCTTAACCCCAACACCAGCGCGAGCGCGGGCTCAACCATCAGCATGACCGTAACCACGGGCACCGCCATTGACGATGTACAATTGACCGATGAAAACGGCTATGCGCTGGGCTATGTGGAGAGCTCGTCCTGCTCGACAGAAGGCAACACAAAGCGCTGGTCGTTCACATTCACGTTCTATGACGAGGGCACGCATAGGTTTAAGGCGGTCGCCTCCGCAACCATAGGCGGCACGACTAAGACGGCTTCTTCCGACGTGCGCTCCATAACTATCACGCGCAACCCCTCCGACCCGACACAGCCGCCCGAAACGCCCATGCCCTCGGGCGTGACGCCCGCGCCGACCGCCGAGCCCACTATGTCGCCCGACGGCGAGGTGCGCATCGCCAATGTGCCCAGCGCCAACACGACTACCGGCATGCCGGTGTCGTTCAACCTCGACCTTGAGTACGTGGACGTAGACGGCAACAAGATTAAGTACACTTCCGAAGAGTTCTACGAATACGTCGAGTATGTCGAGGTTTCGCCCGACATAAACGCCGACTTCCCATTTACGCTGGACTCCACCGCGACTTACCATAAGACCGTGCGCAGCGCATCCGACGCGCAGCAGAATCCCCTGACGTTCTCGTTCCGCACGCGTTCGGACCTTCAAAACGGCAACTATTCCTACTCCTTCACCGTGCGCTATAAGCTCAAAGGTCACGATACTTACGAGCCCGAAAAGAGCTACACCGGCTTCCTGTTCATATTCGGCGCGGATGCCACGCCCGAACCGTCCGGCGATGATTCCGAAAGCCTGGGCTATGTGCGCGTGATACAGATACCCTCTATAAGCGCGCGCGCGGGCGATACCGTCGATGTTGACATGGGCGTTGAGTTCGCCGCGTCCGACGGCAAGCGCTACTCTTACACCAGCGCGGAGTTCTATAACTACGTCGAATACATCGAGATTTCGCCGGTCATAGACGACTCTTTCCCCTTCGTTGCCGACGGCAACATAGACCGCAAGATAGTGCGCTCGCTCACCGAGGCGACCGCCAATCCCTTTACGTATAAACTGACCGTCAAAAAGTCGCTTGAGACCGGCACGCATACGTTTACGTTTAATATAAAGTATAGGCTCAAGGGCAATTCGGGTTCCGCGGTCGACAAGACCGAAAGCTGCCTGCTGTTCGTGACAGACGCCGCCGAGCCCACCGCCAATCCGCAGGCGGGCTATGTGCGCTTCATACAGATGCCCAACGAGAGCGCGAAGGTGGGTCAGAGCCTGACGCTTGACTTGGGCGTCGAGTTCGCCGCCGCCGACGGTCAGCGCTACTCCTACACCGACCCCGAGTTCTATAACTACGTGGACTACATCGAGATTCAGCCCGAGATAACCGACAGCTATCCCTTCGTAGTGGATGACAGCCTGTCCAGAAAGATTATCCGCTCGCTTGAGGATGCTCAGACCAACCCGTTTAAGTACGATGTGACCGTCAAAAAGTCGCTGACAAACGGCGCGTACACGGTTAACTTCACGCTCAAGTACCGCTTAAAGGGCAATGCCACGCCCGAGGACGACAAGACCGAGGCGGGCATGATAATCGTATCGGGCGCTTCTTCCGGCTCTTCTGGCGGCGGCGGTGGCGGCGGCGGAAGCTCGCTGCCCGATTCTCAGGCCAAGCTGATTGTCGAATCGCTCTCCACCGACCCGGAAAACCCGCAGGCGGGCGACACGTTCGACATTAAGCTGAACCTAAAGAACACCAACGAAAAGTACATCAAGAACATAAAGGTGTCCTACACGGTCGATAACGACGCGCTCCTGCCCGCGAACGGCTCGTCCACATTCTATATCGACAAGATAGACGCCGACGCGACGTACGAGCTGACCATACCGGTCACGGCGCGCACCGACATGGCGGACGCGCCGGTCAAGATGAACCTGACCATGGAGTATGAGGACAGGAAGGTCAATTCGATAAGCGCGTCGCAGGTTGTCGTGCTGGACGTAAAGCAGGTGCAGAAGCTCAAGCTGGACACCCTCGTCGTGCCGCAGGGCGAAATATACGTGGGCGATAAGGCGGCCTTCTCGCTAAACGTAATCAACTCCGGACGCACCACGCTATACAACGTGTCGGTCGCAATGCTGGACAGCGATCTGTTCTACGCGGCGGGCTCGTCATACGTGGGCAATCTGGAATCGGGCAACAGCAAAAAGGCCGAGCTGACCATATACCCCAATCAGGAAGGCCCGATAGACGGCACCGTGCGCGTGACGTACGAGGACGCAAACGGCAACCAGACTTACGAAGATGTGCCCTTTGAGATATACGCGATGAGCGAAACGACCGACGACGAATACATCTACGAGCCGGACATAGAGCCCACGCCCGAACCCACGTTTGAGATGACTACTATACTGAGCAAGCTCCCGTGGTGGGTGTACGGCGCGGCGGGCGTGTTCGTGATATGCATGGTTTCGCTGATTGCAATCGCGGTGCACCGCAAGAAGGCATCTTCCATGCTGGACTACGACGACGAATAACCGCCCCGGAGGGTAAGCAATGCGATTTGGCGATATAGTGGCATACAGCCTAAAGAACCTGAGGCAGAACCGCGGCCGCACCATTGCCACTATGGTGGGCGTGGTGCTGGGCACACTGCTTGTGGTGCTGATAGTCGCAATAGGCAACGGCGCGAACCAGTCCATTATGGAAAGCATGCAGGAAAACACAAACCTGATGCTAATCAACGTATACCCCTATTACGGCGACAGCAGCGACTCCGACACTCAGGGCAACAAGGTCACAACAATAAACGATAAGGTAGTTTCTCAGATACGCGAGATAGACGGCGTGGAGGCGGTAACGCCTATCGCCAATGCCTATTTCAACATGAGCACCTATCTTAAAAACGGCGATTATCAAAGCTATGCCCAGATAATCGGCGTGTACATGGACGACTTCAAAAAGATAACCAAACTGACGTCGGGCACATACCCCAACGGCTCGTCCAACAAGATGGAATTCATAATGTCGCCGGTATCCATGGCGGACTTCTATAACCCGGATGAGGATTACGAATGGGTGGATGTGTACACGTATCTGGAAAACGGGCAGGAAATTCCGCTGCCCGACATAAAGTGGCTGACATCGGCGTTCACGCTGGAAATGGTCTACTACGACTACGGCGAAACCGGCTATGGCGAACCGACAAAGACCTACTTCGACTTTGACGCCAAAATGACCGGCATACTGTATCAGGACAAGAACGACTACACATTCTCGTACGGCACGTATGTGGACATAGACTGGCTCAAGAAGTTCATAAAGGACAACAAGAGCACGTTCGAGGACTACGGCGGCACGCCCGATATATCCAGCTATGAGCAGGTCTACGTCAAGGCGGCAACGGTCGACGACGTGAGCAATGTGCTAAAGGGCTTAAACGAATTGGGCGTGCAGTACTACAGCCCCATGCAGTGGATTGACCAGCTGAAGGAATCCACGAACAAGACGCAGATGTTTTTGATGTTCATAGCGATGTTCACGATGCTGGCGTCCATCATGTCGATATACAACACGATATCGATGTCGGTGCAGGAGCGCAAGCGCGAGATAGGCATAATGAAGGTGCTGGGCTGCCGCATAAGCAAGATACGAATGATGTTCCTAACCGAGGCGATGATGATAGGCTTAGGCGGCGGCTTCATAGGGCTTTTGCTGAGCTACGGTCTGGCGCAGATGATAAACAATGTCCCGGCGATAAGTAACCTCTTAAGCCAACTGATGGGCTCGGACGTGTACGGCAGCAGCGGCTTAAGCGCGATAATATCGCCCTCGCTGGCGCTTCTGTCCTGGGCGGGCGCGATAGCGGTAAGCGTGCTTTCCGGCTACATCCCCGCGAACCGGGCGACCAAGCTGTCCGCGCAGGAAGCTATTAGGTCGGTGGGGTAGGCGCGCGTTCGCGCGCC
>CAYTOU010000173.1:0-5916 GCA_964439295.1 uncultured Oscillospiraceae bacterium | reverse complement strand
AGCACAGGTCGCCGCCGGTCTGGCTGTACCAGAAGTCCTTCCAACGTACAACCGCCTCGGCAATGCCGTCATCTTCACAACGCGTGGTCAGAATCTCGGCTTCGGTGCGGACTATGGAGCTGTACTGACGCAGGTGAGTTTCCTTGTCAGCGGAGCTGCGGGGGGAGTGTACGGCGAGTAGCTGATAATCGGCATTCAGGCTCTGACCGGAAACCTTGGCCTGACCGATTTCGCCGTAAGCGGAGGTGAATGCACCGTAGGTACCGTCGGCCATCTTGGCCTGATAGTCAGTGCTGGTTATGGTGGCAAAGTCGGGATCGATGAGTCCGTCGGTGTACCACTTGTTCATTATGGTCAGGAAATCCTTGTAGCCTTCCTCAACAGGGCCGTAGGCGGCAGTGGTGCCGTCCTTGGCGAACCAGCCATAAGCGGTGTCATAAGCCGCCAGGAAAGCGTAGTTGGTGTTCAGACCATAGTACTTGGTGATGTTCAGGCCCAGTACGGTGCCGTACTTTTCCTTGAACACGTGCAGCATGTTGTCCCAATCGTCGATGGTAACCGGCTCTTCCAGACCCGCATCCTCAAGCAGATCCTCGCGAACCCACATGCCGCTCCACGGATCGGAGGGTACGTAGTCGATCTGAGGCCACTTGATCATCGCGCCGGAGTCCATAACGGTGTCACGCGCTATGTCGGCGTTGTTCTCGCGCAGGTACTGCAGGTTGGGGGTGCAGCCCGCCTCATAGTAGCTGCTGTAATCGAGATAAATGCCGTCCTCAACAGCCTTCTCCAGACCGCCCGCATAGGTGGGCGCGGAGCAGAACATGTGAGGCAGATCGCCGGACGCGCAACGCAGGTTGAAGTTATCGGTTTCGGAACCGACCGGCGGGTAGATCCAATTGATATGCACGTTGGTCAGTTCTTCCATCTTCTGCAATGCGGCGCACTCGTCCATACCACTCATTATGGTGGAAGAGAAGCTGCACCATACATCGATGGTGAGGGTTTCGTCTACTATGGGCAGTTCGGTCAGATCTGCACCATAGTGCTGACGATAAATCGTTCCCAGATCATCGTCCGCAAAGGCCACGCCGCTAAACGCAAGCATAGCAACCATGACCAGAGCAAGAACTTTTGACAGATGCTTCATACTAGTCCTCCTGTATATTATGTTAGTAAAAAGGCAGGAATAAAATTACTGCGATATTTGCAATAATATGCATTCGCAGGTTAAATTCCACACCCCACTGTACAATAATATACAGCCAATGGACGGTAAATGCATGCATAAAAGTTCGAGGGGGGGTTAATCCCACGTAAATCTTTTGATATGCCGGACGAAGAAATCTCCGTCCGGCACAATTGATTTACTTAATTAAAGCATTTAGTGCTTTTGTATTGAATTGATGCTTTCCCTAGGATTAGCGTGCCAGGTAGCGATCCAGTGCATCCTGCTTGATCTGGATAGCATCCTCGATGCCCTGAGACTTGATCTGCTCTACGAAAGCTTCGAAGTTCTCAAGAGGCTCCTGACCGGTGATGAACTTGTAGGTCATCTCTTCACGGTAGGTGTTGATGTCGGTCATGATGCGGTTGAGCTCTTCGGTCTCTTCAGCAGTCTGTGCAAGACCATCGGGCATGTTCCAATCGCAGCCGTCTGCGCCCCAAGCAGCTATGCACTGCCATACTTCAGGCTTCATCTCGTAAGCGGTCGAGTCACGCAGGTAGCCCCAGTTGTGCAGCTTGAACAGCGGGTAAACAGTCCAGAAGTCCTTATCGGTGCCCTTGGAGGTTATGCCGGTTTCTTCGTAGATCCAGTTCAGGGTCTCTACGCCGTCGCCCTGGTCAACCCACTCGTAGCTCTCGCCCTCGGGGCCGTAGGAGCACAGGTCGCCGCCGGTCTGGCTGTACCAGAAGTCCTTCCAACGGATGACTGTCTCGACAATGCCTTCTTCTTCGCAACGCTGGGTCAGAATGTCAACGTCGGTGCGAACCAGGGAGTTGTACTGACGCATGTGAGTGGCCTTGCCTTCTTCGCTCTGAGGCATATGCACTGCCAGAACCTTGTAATCAGCGTTAGCGGCGGTACCGGAAACAACGGCCTGGCCGATTTCGCCGTAAGCGGAACCGAAAGCGCCGTAGGTGCCGTCAGCCATCTTGGACTGATAGTCGGCGTCAGTCAGAGTCGCGAAGTCGGGATCCAGGATGCCTTCGGAATACCACTTGTTCAGTATGGTCAGGAAATCCTTGTAGCCGTCTTCGATGGGGCCGTAAGCGGCGGTGGTGCCGTCCTTGGCGAACCACTCGTAAGCGGTGTCATAGGAAGCAGCGAAAGCATAGTTGGTAGCAACGCCGTACCACTGCTTGATGTTCAAGCCCAGGTAGGTGCCGTACTTTTCCTTAAATACGTGCAGCATGTTGTCCCAATCATCGATGGTAACCGGCTCTTCCAGACCTGCATCCTCAAGCAGATCCTGGCGTACCCACAGGCCGCTCCACGGATCGGAGGGAACGTAGTCGATCATGGGCCAGTTGATCATCGCGCCGGAGTCCATGATGGTGTCGCGCGCGATTTCGGGATAGGTTTCACGCAGATACTGCAGGTTGGGGGTCAAACCCTGATCGTAGTAGCTGCTGTAATCGAGATATACGCCATCCTCGACGCCCTTCTCGATGCCGCCCTTGTACGTAGGCGGAGTGGAGAACATGTGGGGCAGGTCGCCGGATGCGCAACGCAGGTTGAAGTTATCGGTTTCGGAACCGACGGGCGGGTATACGAAGTTGATATGTACGCCGGTCAGCTCTTCCATCTTCTTGAAGACTTCGCACTCGTCATAAGAGTCCATAACGGTCGAAGAGAAGCTGCGCCATACATCGATGGTGATGGGCTCACTGGTTATCGGCAGCTCGGTCAAATCGGAACCGTAGTGCTGGCGATAAATGGTGCCCGCATCGTCGGCAAAGGCAACGCCGCTAACTGCTAGCATAGCGACCATAACCAGAGCCAATACCCTAAAGTAACGTTTCATAATATCCCTCCTATTATATTATGGATACGTGCCGCAAGTTAACTTTCACAGCCTCATAAACTGCGGAAAAACAGGGTGCGGCGACCCTGTCTGTCACAAAGTTATATTGGAGAACTTCGCCATATTGTATTAACTCAAACGGCTGCTTAAAATTGACACTTCTGAAAATCAAACAATAAACGGCACTTCAATTGAACCAAATCACACATAGCGAATTTTAAGTTCTCTCTCAATATGTTAATAATATACAACGTGCAAAGAATAAAGTACATGCACAAATCGGCATAAGAAATGCACATTTCGGCATTTTTTGAAGTTGAGGTAAAGTTCGGAAAAACCGATGGACATCTTAAATAAGACTGGGACAAAATAAATATCACACGCAAAGCACAAGAGCTTGGGCGAATTTTCTAATAAAAGGATTATACTATTTACGTTTACCGGCGCCAAATCGACTGATATAATGTAGTACGCGTCTTTGACTTTTTAAAAAGCCTATTATCTGAAATGGAGTGTTCAAAATGGAAAACTCGTTTGCGCGCATGAACCACCGCGCATCATTCGTGCAGGGCATGCGCGACGGCATTCCGATTGGTCTGGGGTACCTGGCGGTGTCGTTTTCACTGGGTATAGCCGCAAAAAATTCCGGACTTACCGTGCTGCAGGGCATGGTGTCCAGCGTGACCTGCCACGCCTCGGCGGGCGAATACGCCGGCTTTACCGTAATCGCGGCGCAGTCCTCACTGTGGGAAATGGCGATAATGATGCTCATAATCAACGCGCGCTACATGCTAATGAGTTGCGCGATGAGTCAGCGCTTTGCGCCCGACATGCCATTTTGGCATAGGCTGCTTGTGGCGTTTGACGTGACCGATGAGATATTCGCGATATCGGTCGCGCGCGATGGATATATCGATACATTCTATACATACGGCGCGATGATAGTGGCGTCGCCGTGCTGGACTGTGGGCACGGGGTTAGGCGTACTGGTGGGCGAGATTCTGCCCGTGCGTCTGGTCAGCGCGTTTAGCGTGGCGCTATACGGCATGTTCCTGGCGGTCATAATTCCGCCCTGCCGCAAGAGTCGCGTTCTGGCGGGTCTGGTCGCGCTCAGCTTTGCGGCGAGCTATGCAGCGGCGCGCATACCGCTGTTCAGCGGCGTATCCAGCGGCACTATGACGATAATACTGACGCTCGCGCTATCGGCGGGCGCGGCGCTGTTCTTCCCGATAAACAAGCACGGCGTGGCTGCGCAAGATGCGGAGGACAAGTAAATGACTAACACATGGATATACATACTGGTTATGGCGGCAGTCATATACGCGATACGCGCGCTGCCGCTGACGCTCATCCGCAAGCCCATCAAAAGCACTTTTGTGCAGTCCTTCCTATATTATGTGCCGTATGTGACGCTGGCGGTCATGACATTCCCGGCCATTATGGAGGCGACGCAGAGCCCGATTGCGGGACTATGCGCGCTGATAGTGGGCATTGTGGCGGCGTGGTCGGGGCTTAGCCTACTCAAGGTGGCTGTCGCGTGCTGCGCGGTCGTGTTTGTACTGGAGTTCTTTGTTTGATATATGAAACTTAAAGTTAACATGCTGTAAATCAAACGCGGCGGTTATTGACTTGGAGTCAGCTCAAAGTTGTATGCTTTTCATATCGCAATGCATGGATAATCCGGATCACAGAGTGAAAAGGAGTGTATAGATATGGACGGCATAAAAAAGAACTTTGGCTTTGGCTGCATGCGCTTGCCGATGGATGGCGAGAAGGTCGATATAGAAGAGACCTGTCGCATGGTGGATGCCTTTTTTGAGGCGGGATTCAACTACTTTGACACTGCGCACGGATATATCAAGACGCAGAGCGAGCCCGCGCTCAAGGCCGCGCTAACCAGTCGCTATCCGCGTGACAAGTACATATTGACCGACAAGCTGACCAACTTCTTTTTCAAAAAGCAGGAAGACATACGTCCGCTATTTGAGAGCCAGCTAGAGGCATGCGGCGTAGACTATTTTGACTTTTACCTCATGCATGCGCAGGGCGCGGACAATTTTGAATACTTCAAGTCCTGTCATGCGTACGAGACCGCGTTTGAACTCAAGAAAGAGGGCAAGGTACGCCACGTAGGCATATCCTTCCACGACAGGGCGGCGGTACTTGACAAGATACTGACCGAGTATCCGGACATTGAGGTTGTGCAGCTCCAGCTCAACTATGTGGACTACGACGATCCGGCGGTCGAGGGGCGCAAGTGCTGCGAGGTATGTGTCAAGCACGGCAAGCCCATCATTGTAATGGAGCCTGTCAAGGGCGGCAACTTAGCGCGCTTACCCGAAAATGCGCAGAAGGTCATAGATGATCTCGGCGGCGGCAGTGCGGCGAACTATGCCATACGCTATGCCGCGGATCTCCCCAACGTAATGATGGTACTTTCGGGCATGAGCAATCTTGAGCAGATGCGCGACAACATAAATGCGATGCGCGATTACAAGCCGCTTGACGAGCGCGAGATGAACGCCATAGGCGAGGTCAAGCGCATATTCAATTCCATGCAGCTCATACCCTGCACGGCTTGCCGCTACTGCACCGACGGCTGCCCCAAGCACATAGCCATACCCGACCTCTTCGCGGTAATGAACACCAAGCAGATTTACCACGACTGGAACGCCGACTACTACTACAACGTCGTTCACACCACCAACGGTCGCAAAGCCTCCGACTGCATCCAGTGCGGTCGCTGCGAAAAAGCCTGCCCCCAGCATCTGCAGATCCGCAAGCTACTCAAGGATGTCGCTGCTGAGTTCGAGAAGAAGCAATAAGGGACGGGGGGAACGTTTCTTTCTTTGAAAAGAAAGAAACAAAGAAACTTTGATCTGCCTGC